>JAGLWX010000217.1 GCA_023133185.1 Fidelibacterota bacterium | reverse complement strand
ATCATCTGATCACCGACACGTGCCAGAACCGGTGAGTCCTGCTTTAACTCCCGTTTACTACAGGCCGCAACAAGTAATACAAATAAAACCAGAACACGGATCCGATATTTAGACACTATTTTCATCTAAGCAGGATCACTTTCCGTGATTGGGTTGGAATGTTATCCACTACCAATTGGATAAAATAGACTCCCGAGGATATATCGGCAGCATTCCAAGTAGTATTGGCTGGGAAATTTCTAGAATTATGCTTTGAAAACGAATTAACCATACGACCAGTAAGATCGAAAATATTTATATGACAGGCTGCCTGTGGCTCAATTTGATACCGAATAGTCAGTTGGCTGTTGAAGGGATTGGGATAAGTTGACAACTCGAAATCGTTAAGAAGAGTACCGTGACTTTCCGGATGAATGCCGGTACTTCCATTTATTAAATCAGCGAACAGGACCTCTCTTGGTATTTCAAAAATAAACGGAAAAAACTGTGTCCACGGATTGGAAGCACGGCTGGAATAGTACAGGGCTGATGATTCAGATGAAGTCATCAGGTTGCCACCTTTTGTAAACGTAACATCTTCCAATCCCGCCGGTAGATAGAAAATCGTATCCGGATCGGCTAAAAACCAGCGGGATAAATTTTTTCTCGAATAACGATACAGCTTCGAATCCCTATCTCCATAACTCGCGGCAACAAAAAGATAATCCTCACCTTGAAACCGAGTCCATGCGGCTCCCTGGACATACATCGGCATCATAAAATATTTCGGTGCGGTCAGGTGATTAACATTACCGAGACTGTCGATCGGATAACCGGCCAGGTAAGCGGTTTCACTGCTGGATTGAGCAAATTTGGTACAACACCAGATGGAGTCAGAATAGTAGGTGGCGGATGAGGAATACATATCAACCGATCTGACATAGTTCAGTGTCTGGTATTTTTCAGTTCCTGCTCCGCTGTATTCTGGTATTTCAAATTTATACCCAACACCTCCATTGGTAAGGATGATATTACCTCCTCTAAAGGCCATCGCGGAAACATGGGCAGTTTCCAAAGCGGCATTCAAACGGAAACATCTCCGCACCTGATAACCGTTGAGCGGATCAAGTTCCACAATTATAGATCGTTTATTCCGTATTGTGCCGTCTATTTCACGATGGTAAAGCGAAATATACACAAGACCACTGTCGCCGGTAAATTCGTTATCTTCATAGGAATTTGTTAAACCCTGTGGAATGTATCCGTCATTTGAATAGGGTACAAAGATTGTGTTTACAACCGGGACTTTACTTGACCGTATCGTTTTTTGTCTTATTTCAAAACCGGAAGTATAATAGCGATAAGTAGGAATACCGAAATAAGCACTGCCATCTGACGTGTAAAAGGCATCATTATAGGCGCTGCCGAAATCAATGTTTTTGAATTCTGCTGCATAAATTTCACCGCGATAAGCGCTGCCGTCTAACGAATCATCAAGCCCAATTTTCAGATATCCCTGCATGACCTCAAAACCGAGGGGGTAATGCATGACCGCTTTCCGTTCATCTACTATTAATTGCTGATTTAAATACAGTTTCTGATAAATTGTGTCCACCTTGGTTCCACTGATCCAATGAACATAATTCCATTCGTTTTGGAGGCAGCTGTCAGGAGATTGAATCTCAAATATCCGGTTTTGAAGATTCCGCTTAAAATATATTTTCCCATTTGTTATGGTTAGGGAGATCATTATCTCGCCATCTGCATTGATCAGCGTCATCAGGTTCCCGTTAAAACAGTCCGGTTTAAACCAGACTTCACCGGAAAATGCATGATCGTTAAAAAATGTGGATTTAATCGAATCCTGAGAGTGAATATAAGAAGAATCGTGATCGAAAATCGTTGTATTCATCGTCTGAAAACCCCAACCAGAGGGCCCCCGGGCGACGATTTCACTTTCCGGTAGATATTCCTGAACCGAAACTTGATTTCGTATTGCCGGCGATTGAACCGGAGAATCGGACCCAAGATCGGAATTATATCGGAACAGAACCGATGCATTTACTGTAAAAGTAAATAAAAGAATAATGATTAATAATAATTTCTTCATATCGTCACAAAGTATACATTTTATTCTGATTATTTTCCAGAACAATTCTCCAGTCATTACATCAGCATGGGCGGCTTTTTAAAGCCGCCCATTAAACCTATCAAGATATTTAAAAAACTAGTCTATTTTAATAGAATCATTTTATTGGTTTGGCTAAATTGTTCCGCCTTAATTCTGTAAAAATAGACTCCTGCTGGAACGATTTGCCCTCTATTGTCTCGCCCGCTCCAACGTAATTGATAATATCCGGCATTAAACTTTTCATCGGCCAATTTCGCTATCTCTTTACCAAGAATATCATAAATAACCAGACTAACCTTCGAATGGTTCGGAACATCGAAGCGAATCGTTGTTTCCGGATTAAAGGGATTCGGGAAGTTTGGATGCAGTACAAAGGTTTCTGGTAAGCCCGACTCTACATCACCAATAGCGTTAACTACTATTGAATTCTGAAAATCGACAGTCTGCCCGGGGGAAAAAACAGAATCATTTAATGCAACATTCTTATGCTGTACATAAGGATCGTCCTCGCTTAGATCCCCATCTGGGAATAAGGTGACAGAGCAGTTATTCCAGGTAGAATCCTGAATATCAAAACGAATTTCAAAGTCAATACCTTCCGCGGCTTTGATATATGGATCCCCTTTGAAAAGTCTGTCTCTGTTCTGGACATACA
Source organism: Fidelibacterota bacterium (assembly GCA_023133185.1). GTDB lineage: Bacteria > Fidelibacterota > UBA2242 > UBA2242 > UBA2242 > UBA9312. Next base: position 12,982 of record JAGLWX010000217.1, on the reverse strand, counting down.
TGTCTTCGGTCCCGTCGGCAGAAACTAGTAACACTGCCTCATTATAATTATTTAAACCATTTCCTAAACTGTCAATAACATCGGAAACAAAAACCCTGCTTTTCACCGGATTCGCATTAAAGCCGGGAACGCCAGTGATATTTCCACCGGAGAATACCGTAACTATCTGGCCGGATTTAATGACATATCCATCAGGAAACGTAAAAGACAGTACCTCATCATCACCCAGGCGCCATCCGGTCAAATCGACATCTTCGGAAGATATATTAATGATCTCAATAAATTCGTCCTGGTGGGAATTAATTATCCCATCACCATTTGCATCTTTGTAAACATCGAAATTTATTTCATTGATGACAATCCTTGGAGTAATTTGAATCCTGGGCGCAAAGTGAGCGACAACATGCTGTGGTTTGGTTATCAACATGGTCAATGGATTTAATTTACTTGTAAATCCTTCATCACTGGTAGTCCAATATCCAAATGCATGTCCCTCGCCATAAATAGGCATGGCATCAAATGTTACCACCTGGTTGTATTCGTATAGGGCTAATACAGTATCAATGTTTAGTGTTCCAACACCTTCCGGATTCATGCTCATCATCACTACATAGGATTCACCAATGGGTACAATTGCTTCACCATCAATAGTTGTCCCTGGCGAGAAATAAAGACCGTTTACCTCCAGGTGCTCAATAAACGGATCTTCGGCATCGATAATGCCATCTGGAAAACGAGTAAGTGAATTGTTATTATTAGCATTTGCCGAAGTAGATTTATAAAATTCCCAAGTGATATCGTCTACTGCCTCACTCTTAGGAAGCCCTGTATTGGCCTGCCCACCATAAGCTAGATATATATCATGATTACCATCGTTAGATTTTACGACCAAATAATCACCATCGTTGAATAATCCGTTACCAATATAATTATTAGTTGAAAACACCTTTGTTAACAATGGGTTCGAATCATAACCAAAAGCATTGGATACATCACCTCCACCAAAAATAACTACGAACTCATATGGATTTAGGATGTAACCGGTCGGAAATTGGAAATCAATCTGTTCATCATCACCTATCTGCCAACTTGACAGGCTTATAGGAGCATCCGAAATATTGAGTAATTCAATAAACTCATCTTCCCATGTATCTCTATGACCATCATTATTTGCATCGCCCCATTCTACTGAAACATCGGGGTCGCTTAGCATTTCATTAATAACTATTTTCTGACTGGGAGGTGTATAATTTCCTTCGACGGCAATAATATCATAAAGTCGATCAGCTACTCTGGCCGCACCTCCGATATTTAGATGTACATAGTCATGAAAATCATTGTGGGCAATTAAATGGGATCCTTCAATAAGAAACAGATTTGTGTCAGCATTTGCCTGGTAAAGGGTAACTATATCTCGGATTGCCTGTTGATAATCTCCAATGGAGTAGAGATTGCCCACAGCGGCTTCGGTTCTTGTGGTGTACGGTGTGATACAATATATGGACGTGGTTAAATGGTGATCACGAATATTATCTATTAACTCTTGATATTTCGCAATAAACTGATCAAGATCATGAATTCTATTCCAATCATTAAACCCTAAAAATATAGTAATTATATCGATATCCGGGTCAGGAAACATACTACCGATTGGAGGGGAGATTCTGGCAGCCGAAATCGCTAGATTAAATAACTCCCAACCAGCCTTATGGGCCAATAGATATGGGTAGGTTAAATAACTAGCCGACCCCTGCCCAGAGCCATGGGTTACAGAATTTCCGATAGCTACATAGCGAGGTTTGTTGACCAGAATATTTTTTTCCAAAGGTTGATTATCGACTAACTCTAGCCCAAGGAAACCAACATTATGAAAGCTTGGAAGAACAATCTCATACGTTATCAACTCTGAAGAATTGTTTGAGATTATTTCAAATGTGCTTGATGTATAATTGGTGTCCCACACAGAGTCCTGATAAACGCCAAAATCCATACCACGGCTCTCTCCTCCGAGTTCTACAAACTTTGCTATGATTGTATCACTTCTTGTCCGAAACCGGATTATAATTCCTGATTGAGTACGGGCTATCTGTGCAATAAAATCACTTTCAGGATCATTGATCACCTCTTCAGTTAATCTATGAAAAATTACAGTATCGGGATTTAGGTCAACAAAAAAGACACCATCAAAAGCAATTAGACTATCATTAGGAGCAATGATAGTATTCGCCAAAACATTGTGATTATAAAAATACACAAATAAGAGTACAATTAGTAGGTTTTTCATTTTTATTACCTCCTGTGGTATAAACGATTTAGTTTTAATATAAGATTATGTATTTTTCCTGATAAATAATTTCGCGATTTTTTAAGCACCAATTCTAAAATTACTAGCTGTGATAATCAACCAGGCATCAGTTGCACTACATCAGAGTATTCCGTCTTAATCTCCCATGTCGGTTCGCTTATATTTGCATCGATAATCTTACTACTGATTTTGCCGGTTGTGCCCGAATAAGTAACCCGGAACAAAACAGTTAAAATCAGAACAGCAATTACTGATCTTTTATTCATTTATATCTCCGATATATTGAATATATTGTATTATTTCGCAAAGTTATAAAAAGCAAATCCATCAAAAAACCAATATCTTTTCATATATGAGTCCATCCGGATACGGTTCGATTTCTGATTTTTCTATATTTGGTATAACCATTGAGACAGTAATAAGAATAATTATTCATAAATATTAATTCCTTCATAGTTTGCACACTTCCCACATAAAAGTCAATAAATTTTTCACATATCATATAGTTCTTACGTTAATTGATATTAAAATTAAAAAAAACCATGAATAAATACTACCATTTCCGTTAAATATTCAAAGGAATATTACCATTTTATGTTTGCATAAATATTCCATGTAACTTATCTTTTACCGGAAATGACATTACTTTACCAAAATGAAAACAGAACCCAATTAAAGTGAGGTGAGCCATCAAAATAAATGTATCTGACGACTTATTACTTTTAGTGTCAACACTTTATTATATCGAAAGACGCGGACAGGCCAAGGTTGCAGAACTCGCTGGTATTTCACAGGCAACAGTATCTCGTTTACTGGAAGAAGCTCGGAAGCGAGGCATCGTCCAAATATCCGTCAAACCGTTTTCAGCAAGAGACGACGAACTCGAAGACAGAATCAAAGAAATCCATCACTTGAAAACAGTTTTAGTGATTAAAACTATTCCCGGACATTCCGATGAAAACCGAAGAAGAGCTTTGGGACATTTTGCCGGACCAATAGTCAGCGATCTAATACAGCCAAATTCATCGGTATGTGTCGCGGCAGGTAGACATATTAACAGCCTGACAAACAACATGCAGGCTTCTGGAAATACACCAGGGGTAACTTTCATCCAGGCCATGGGTGATATCAGCACACACATTAAAGAGGATGATGCGATCGAGATCACCCGAAAACTTTCTAAGCGCTGGAAAGGTCAATTTTTACGACTGCAGGCTCCGGCAATAACCGCTAACAGCTACACATACGATGCATTTGTTTCTCATAAACAGATTAAGTTTGTCCTGTCACGAATTGAAAATGCAGATCTTGCTTTTGTTGGAATAGGCATACATGGAAATTCAGTATTTTATGACCGGGATTTCTTAAAGATAAACGATATTAATTACCTCATTCAAAAAGGTGTCGTCGGAGAAATATGCGGCCACTTTTTTAACAAATCCGGTGAAGAGTGTGACACAGGATACCGCAATCATGTTATTGGTGTTAGTCTCGAACAGTTAAAAAAGATACCCGAGGTTATTGCAGTTACTGGCGGCGCAAATCGCGCGGAAGCTCTCGCGGCAGCAATTAAAGGCAACTTGATCAACTCATTAATTATCGATGATATTGGCGCCAAAGCCCTTCTTGAATTGTTATAGTTACGTATAAATAAAAATTCTCTTAACGTCCCGACTTTATCGGGACGAAAAGAGAATTTGTGAGGAGGAGAAACGAAAAGAGATTTATATTAATAACTCCTTAACATCACACTCTTACTTTTCGCTTATTATTATTGTGTTCAAGATGAGCCTTAGTTCCGGGCAGATGAGAATTACTATTCCATAATAGTGCAAATAAAAACATTCCGATTACAGCCGAGAATACCAACATTAAAAAGCCAACATTACATCCATAATTATCTACTATTGCGCCAAGTCCCCACCCGGATATTACGGTACTCATATAACCGAATAAACCGGTTAATCCAATAGCGGCAGCTCCGGCCTGTTTAGGTACCATATTGGCTGCAATAACTGCTACCAAACATTGTGGTCCATAAATCGTAAATCCCGTAGCCCAAATCAATAACCCATTTACGATCGTAGACTGAATTGGCAATCTCCAGAAAAGAAAAATGAACAAAGCACACAGCCCCATATAAATCGTAAGTGTTCTGCCACCGTAACCTTTGAATACTTTATCCATCGCCCAGCCACCAACCAACATACCTACAAGACCGGCTAACTCATATCCGCCAACGATCCAGGCTGCCTGTGTAATATCCACTCCTTTGCTTTCTGTCAGAAATGTTGTTCCCCAATCCAATACAGAATACCGGACTACATACACAAAAAAGTTAGCAAGGCAGACAATCCACATCACGGGATTTTTAAAAATATATTTGGTTACTATTTCTTTATAAGAAGCGCCTTTCCCTTTATCCGTATCACCGAAATCTGCTTCTTCGCCCCTATATTCCTCTACCGGAGGCAGACCAAGTGACTGAGGTCGGTCACGCAATCTATTTAAATAGCAATTCCTGCCGGTACGAAAAAACAGGATCTCCAACCATACCGCACAATTAAAAATCCATTTAAAAACACAACCAAAGAGGCGCCTATCGAGGAACCAGTATTAGTTATAGAAAATTTAACTCCTCTTTCTGTCGCTGAAAAAACTACTTCTGTCTGCCATGTACAATTTCTATGCTTTGGGCTTTAACCTCCATGTAAAGCCCATAAAAATAACCGCCAGCCCGACACAGCCGACAACCGTCCATAAAATTATGTTCCAGGCGGTCTGTTTACCGTAAAGTTCAGTAAAATAATCGACCATCCAGCCGAAACCCTTCGCCTCAACCGACTTGGCTATATAACCGAATAAACCAATAAAACCGGCTGCTGTGCCAATAGCTTTTTTGCTCGTAACATCCAATGCTATTATCGTTATAAGATTTATCACAGGATAAATTAAAAAGCCTATCGTCATTAGCATCAGCATATCAAGCCAAAGACGACCCGGCGGATTTAAGATTATTCCAATAAAAGCAAATGCTATCGGAACAAGACAGATTACCGCAACCATACCGCGCCTTCCGCCAATTTTATCCGACAGCCAGCCCAAAAGAATAGTCGACGGTATACCGCCAAAATTGAGCGCCATTATGGCAATTCCGCCACCTTCCAAAGAGGCGCCTTTTATCTCACGCAGATACAACGGGCCCCAGTCCCACATACTGTAACGCACAATATACGCAAAAAAATTGGCTATCGCCAAAAGCCAGATATATTTGTTCGCAAGTACATGATCAATAAAAAGCTCTCTTGTACTCAGCTCTTTTTCATGTGTGCCGTGTATCCTCTCATCCTCGGTAAAATCATCCTTGTACTCTTCAATTGACGGCAGGCCGACAGACTGAGGCGTGTCCCTTAACCGCCAGAATAAGTAAATCGCGCCAACAATAGCTACAACCGCCGGGACATAAAAAGCATTCTGCCAGCCCCATGCCGCAGCAGCCCTGGCTGCAAGAATACCCGCAATGCCTCCGCCTACATTGTGCGAAGTGTTCCATATGCTGAATACCGTGCCTCGCTCGCGAACGCTGAACCAATGACCCATCGACCTGCCGCAGGGGCCCCAGCCCATTCCCTGAACAAAACCGTTCAACGCCCATAAACCCAAATGAATGCCGTATGTGCTTGTAGCGCCGAACAGAAGGTTCAAACCCGCGGTCATAAGTAAACCAAACGGCATAAACCTTCTTACATTGCTTCTGTCAGAGACAGAACCCATAAGGAATTTACCTACGCCGTAACATATTGCCGTTATAGCCATGATCTGCCCAATCATGGCATATGTATAACCCAATGACTGGCCCATTTCTTTGGAAACGACAGATATATTGTTCCTGACCAGATAAAACATGCCATAGCCGAGGAATGTCGACTCAAGTATGCTCCAGCGGAATTTAGGATAACGTCTTTTTACCTCACCTTCCGGCAGACGGGGAATGTGAGGAGCCGGTGCAAAGAATTTACGAATTGATGAAAAACCCATGGCAATTCCTTTAAATCAATATATCCATATTTAAAAAAAACAAACTCAGATTATTACAAACAACATCACCAAAATCAAAGAAAAAATGCTGCCAGCCTACATACTGCCGGGAATTCGCGTCTTTCCGAGCAAAACAAATAAGATGTGAATAGAAAGGCTAAAAGTAAAAAACTGCTGATAAAAACTCTCCGTTCCCTCAAAACAATCTCCATGAATTAAAAAGACTATTTGTTATTGGTGAATAGATCAGACCTAATGCCATAAAATAGCGTGGATTTGTTCTATCTCCCGCAAAGCCGTTTATAAATTTAGAAATACCATAGGTAACTCCGAATGCTGTAAGGATTAGTCCCAGATGTGCCTTGGGGATATTAAATTCCTGCTCAATTACTGGCATTGCTACGGCAAGACTTTTCCTGACAAAATAAAATCCCGCATAGCCAAAAATCATTGCATACATAACCCGTAAACGCCAATAACGATAACTCTTCCGCATTTCTTTTTGATCAGTGATACGTTGAGCATCTGGTGCAATCTTTAGAAAACTGAATATACCATTTGGCATCTACTTACTCCTATTTTTTCCCTCGGAAAGAGTTACAGAATTTTATCGCTGACTACGACTTTCCACTAATAAATCTCCCAGTTCCCGAATATTCTCGACTACAAGATCCGGTTGACTGAAGCTGCCTACTACATCATCTTTCGTTGCTTCGCCTGATAAAACTAATATACCCATAACTCCTGCACGGTGAGCCATCTCAATATCCGTGTACAGGCGGTCACCAACCATAGCAACTTCGTCTTTTTTTAAATGGTTATGCTCCAGTATTCCCCAAATCATACCCGGATCCGGTTTACCCAATACAACATCCGGTGCACGGCCGGTAGCAGACTCCAGTGAAGCACAAATAGCACCACAATCAACAAGCAAAGTTGGCTGGTCCGTCGGGCAGATGCGATCCGGATGTGTAGCAATAAAAGGTTTACCTAACTTGATCCAATATCCCGCCTTACACAGATGCTCATAGACCAGAGATGTATCAAAGCCGACAATTACCGCATCCGGTTCTTTACCATCTTCTTCGCCTACTACCAGAAAACCAGACTCACGAAACTCGGACCTCAAACCCTCTGTTCCCAACACATACAGTTTGGTGATATCCTTCCGCTGAGATACCAAATAGTCTATCGTAGCCAAGGTAGATGTATAAATATCTTCCTTTGTACCTTCAAGTCCCATACTGTGTAATATTTTGAGGTATTGGGTAACTTTTCTGGAAGAATTATTAGTCAGATATGTGTAATGAATATCCAACTCTTTCAATGTTTTAAAAAAATCCGACGTAAAGTAAAACAACTTACTCCCGTTATAGATGGTCCCATCCATATCAAGGACTATATGACGAATGTTTGAAAGTCGATCTAAATCAATCACCTGCTTACTCATATCTGTTATCAGTTAATGTGTTATACTGTTTTTCCCAATACTTACCGGAAATAAATATACTATTTACACAAGTCTCAAATACCCCGAGTTCCTTCGTAAAATCCAGAATTGTATAGCGTTTCCGGATCAGCTGGGCAAGCCCATAACTCTTTTTCAGACGGTTCAGCTCTATCCCAATATCCATCGGTGCAATGGGAGCATCAACCTGTTGCAGCATTGCCTTAAATTCCGAAAATCCCATTAACTGGCGTTGAAGATTCCGGGATAATTCCGGCCATATTTCGACTACCCGATTCAAACGCTTTTCCAAGTCGGTAAAATCAATATATTTCTGTCTGCTTTGCTCAATAACCTGAGCAGCTTCAACGGGATTGGAAAACGTGTTTTTGATTTCCTTTTCAATTTCAGAAAAACCTTTCCAGTAAGAATGTTTTCCTATTTTTATTTTATCCATGGAATTATCCCAAAGATCAAACAGAGCTTCATACAATGCCAGAGAAGCCAGTGACCCAACAGCCACCTTAAAACCATGTGAAGGCGTCTTGCCGTTGTGCTTATGATGCTGATTATCCCAAAGATGGCTGAACTGATGCTCCGCTCCAGAGGCTGGCCGGGATGACTGGGCTTGTTGCATCGCCAAGCCACTCATGATTAATCCTTCCAATAAAAAGCACAGCGCTTGATAGTCTCTATGTTTAACTCCAGAAGGATTGGAGATTAATTTTCTAAGGGGATTTTGTACCAGACCCCAGGATGTCGGATTAATCGGTTCTACACCTAATGCATCGGCAATAATCCAATCCGCACCGGCAGGAATTTTAGCCATTAAATCAGCATAACCCCAGGCATTCATTTCTAAAGGTGCATCAGCGATCACATCCAGATCGGCGATCGCTGCCATAGGAGCCGGACTATAAAACGTCTGTTTAAAACTTTTTTCTGTAATCGAAGCACCAAACGCGGTATAACCATCTACCGATCCCGCTGTAGTAATAGACATATATTGATGGCTGCAACGATATGAGGCCAGTTTAGTCAGATCATTGATAGTTCCGGAACCAACTGCAATAGCAATCGCTTGGCTCGATGATAAAACATCAACCAGCTGATCAACATATTTCATTTCTGCATATAAATTCGGATCACTGAAGACAAAAGGATGTTCCATATGAATTCCGTCAGTTTTTAGGATTTCTTCCACTTGCCTACCTGCTGCTGAATATGTATTCACATCTGCAATAATTATTGCAGATGCATCATCAAAGCACTCTCTAAACACTCGGGCTGTCTTTTGAATCGCACCCAAACCGATTTCAATAATTTTGGTTGTGGCTGCTGTTTTCAGTGCCCCCTGAATGCGCCGGGCAGTCTCCTTTTCGAAGGATTTCATATATTTCTATACTCCTGATATTCGATATGTCACTATTCCTGATTCTGTAATCTGTTCAAGTAATTATTATGCAACAGTTATTTTATTGTATTGGGTAATTCAAGAATATTGACAAGAAAAACCCGGCATTAAAAAGAACAGAATATATTTTCACAAATATTAATTCTTGTTAAGTTTCCAAAAAACACCCTACAAAGTCAATGAAAATACACGTTGAATTTAATGAATTAATGGTAGCAATTAATTGTTTTTGCTCAATTGCAAATTATTTCAGTACTGTTTATGCCGGCATCATTAATTAATTCATCTGTACAAGATAAAAGGCTGCCCAGAGACAGCCTTTTATCCGTATCATCTTGCTATTTCAGTAACAGCATTTTCTGTGTCTTGTGGAAATTATCAGAATCCATTACATAAAAATAGAAACCAGAACTTACATGACGTCCTGAATTATCTAACGCATTCCAATGGATCGTCTGATAGCCGGCTTTCTGATGTGTATTTACCAGTGTATGAATTTCTCTACCCATCAAATCGTAAATCACAATGCGAACTTTCGCGTCTTTAGGAAGATCGTAATTGATCGTTGTGATCGGGTTAAACGGATTCGGGAAATTATTGTGCAATGCAAATACCTTGGGAATTGCATCGGCCATATCAATTCCGACAACGACAATCCCAACAAAGGATGCTGTGTTGTTATCAGCAATTTCATTGCCTTCAATGTCCCTGACACCGGTTACGGTTACAACATAAGTCGTTCCTTCGACTAATGGAACAACAGGATTCAGGAAAAGAATAACTTTATCGTTCTCTTCTTGGAGGATATAAAGCGGATTACCAATACCGTTATCAATTGAGTAGTTGTTCTTATTGGTTGCAGTAGTGTAATTCACATCTTCATTAAACCAGACAGCTACTGTTGTATCGCTGAGTGCCAATGCCGAATCGACTACTGGTGGAACAATATCATAGATATAGTTCTCGGCGCCGGGAGTACCGGCAGAATCCTTACTGGCAGCCCAGGCTTGCGGATCCCAGTTCTCCAAATCCCAGTTCCAGTATTCCAGCGACTTCCCGTCACCATCGACTCCTTCGCAATGGGCAAATTCATAATAATTACGGGCATTATCATCGTAGTGCATGTAGGTAGTCATTAAATCGTCATCATTAAACAGGATCATATTGTCTTTTCCGTCCGAACAATACATGTTCGATTCGAGAGAATAATCCATATCAAATTGAAACGTTGAATCACCAGATATTCTGATTGTGTATAACTCACCCGGTTGTAACACAGAGCCATCCTTAAAAGGAACTTTTGGTAAAGTTGGATTGTCACGATTCATATACCAACCCGTAATATCTACCGCAACTTCATCCAGGTTTTTCAGTTCAATCCATTCTGATCCATCGGCTGCATTATACATAACCTCGTTGATCACAATCTTTGGATATACCGGTCTTTCCAGACGATTGGCGACACCGGGAGAACCACCGTAATACCAACTGGCCTGCCAGTTTGCAGGATCATTGCCATCTGCATGAGGATCAATCCGCTCGCATGTTGGTCCGGCTCCCCATTTACATTGTAACGTGAATTTCTCTTCTTCAAGAAAATCAATTTTCTCCACTAATCTTCCTGCTTCATCCCACATGAAGATAATATCACCTGAATTATTCCAGTTCCATAAACTAATTTTAACAGAGTTTGTATAACTCCAAGCGGCATTAAAATCCGGTTTAAAATGCAAATCCATGGTCCTTCCAGCCGCTAATCCGTCAGCGAAAATCCAGATAGTAAAAAAGTCACCAGGTGCCATTTCAGTATCACAAGTATCAGGAATATAGAGCAATTTATGGGATTCGGGTTCATCACGCAGTGACCAACCAGCGATATCGATGGTTTCGTCCGAGGCATTATAGAGTTCCATAAATTCGTTATCATAGAAATGAGAATTCCAGGTGAACTCAGAAATAACTATCTTGCCACGATAATCTTTAAGCATGAACTCGACAACGGCTTCGGTCATGGTATTTTCATATAAATCCATGATACCGCTTACAGTCAAATTATATGTCGCATCAAGGGACAGCTTGGTACCCAAAGCTAACTCCACCTGAGCGCCCAACCAATTTACAGCAACCGGATTACCAATGGAGTTATCGATTGTGTAGTTGGTAAGCGTTACAGCTGTAGTGGAATCAACCTCTTCATCAAAGTCGACAAATACCGTTGAATCCGTTATTGCCCGAACCGCTAAAACAACCGGTGGTACTGCATCAGGTTTAAAACGACCAAAGGTAATTGTGCTGCTATCAATAATTGCCGTACCGCTTTCGACATCAGAAACATTCCAGACAGCAAGAGTATAAACCGTATCCCATTTGATTTCCGACAATGTCAGCTCGACAACAGCACTACTTACCCAAACAACTGTATCCGGATTTCCAACACCGTGATCAACTTTATAGTTGGTTTTAGCAACAGCTTTCGTTGAGTCAACTGCTTCGGAGTATTCAATAGTGACTTTATTTTCAGCAATAACTTCTGCTGCAACTAATGCAGGAGGCGTCGCATTTAATGCGCCTGGTGATCCACCGCCATACAGACTGGCCTGCCAGTTTAACGGATCCCAGTTAACACCGTTAACATCAACTATTTCAAGCGACGACCCTTTACCATCGGCATTTAGAGCGTGCGGAAAGAAAACAGCATCGTCATCATATTTGACAAAAGTTACGATCGTGTCCCCGGCATTGAATAATAAGATATTATCACCGCTGTCTTTCAAATCCATAAAATTGGTTGAATCTGAAAGATCCAAATCTGGTGTAAATCCTAATGTGGCAGTTGTTGTGTCACAACGCGTCAATATTGTATAGAAATCACCAGGTTTCAAAGTAACGTCCGGAAGACGAACTGTATCAACCGTAATGCTGTAATCACACATCCACCAATCAGCGATATTTACATCTACATCGCCAGCATTAAATAATTCTACGAATTCATAGCTGTAGTCAGCAATGCTGTCATTATACATAATTTCGCTGATAATAATATTGGGCAACACCTCAACGTCAACAGGTCCATAACCGGGCGTACCGAAATAAATCATGGAATGTTGCCAGCTCGTCGGATCCAATCGATCCAGTTCCGGACTGATTAATTCAGTTGTTAAACCAATACCAAGCACAGTACCAATGGGAAATAAATTTCTGTTATCCCCATAAAAGTTTACTGAATCTACCAACACAGTATCGGAATCAAATAATCTTAATAAATCACCAGCGCCATTTGCAAGATTCCAATTGCTGGTCTTAGTATTTGTCACAGGATCATAAACCGTATTTAAATCCGGTTTGAATCTTAATGGTCTATCCTTAGCCACGATACCATCGGCATAAATAAATATCGTAAAATATTCACCGGGATTCAACACCACATTTGCACAAGTATCGGGAATACTGATTGCTTTTGAAATTTCACCTGCATCGATTATTAACCAACCGGTCAAATCAACTGGATTCCTTGACGCATTATAGAGTTCAGCCCATTCATTATCACTTGAATATGAATTCCAGGTGAGCTCACTAATCACAATACTGTCTTTCATTGCAGACCATGCGAATGAATTGACACTAAACGCAAGTAAAAATATTGCTATGCATAAAAATAACATTCGGTTTTTCATACGATCTCCTTTTTTATTTGTTTGTTAACCCTTTGCAAAATATGTCCTTCCACCTCCTTTCTCAATGTTTATCGCCCCTGTTTTCTCTCAAACCAGACACTTTG
>JAGLWX010000216.1 GCA_023133185.1 Fidelibacterota bacterium | reverse complement strand
GGTCCCGTTGCATGTCAAAATAATAATGGACAATTCACAAATAATGAAGGACGCATTATAGCTGGTGGAGTCGATCTGGATCATCCGCCACGTACCGTAATTTATCTCAGCACACCGATGACAAATCTAGTTATTGGTGGATGGACTACTATTCTTTTCGATGCGATAGAATCAGACAGCGATTCACAAGCAGATATACCAAATAACCGAATCATCATAAAATACACAGGTACATATATTGTCATAGCTAGTTGTAGATGGTCAGGTGGCATTAATCCTGCTGCAAGTAGAATGAGCGCACAAATTTTAAGGAATGGTGCCACTATCGACGTTGATGATAGTCATGCTTCATTAAATACTTATTTAAGAAATCCAAATCATAGGATAAAAAATTTGACTGCTGGTGATTTGATTACAGCACAGGCCAGACCCTTCACGGCAGGAAATACTGCTGATATTCAAGCTGGCCAGAATGTTACAAATTTACAAGTACATAGATTATCGTGAGGTTAAAATATGCCACTAACACCTGAACAACTTGAATTCGTAAGGAAGTTCCAAAAAAGCGTTTGGCGATGGAAAGAAAATGATGATGAAGACTTAGACCAAATTATTATCTTAGTTCGCCTTATCACCCTTGCAACATTAGCTGAAATAGAAAAAGACCTCGAACCACATTTTGCAACTGCGGAAGTAGAAAGGATCGAAGAATTTGTAAATTCTATCCGAAAACATGCCGAGAACCTTCCCGATGGACATGAGATGAAGACCGCTATTGAAGGGGTATCGAAAAAACCTTGAGCCTGAGATGAAAACCTGTTAAGATAAAAAACCTAACCGGAGAATAAACATGAAAACCACCGTGTCTGCAATAATTTTCAAATTGATTAAAACACCAGTACCGTCATCTGTCGGGGCAATATTGCTTGGAGCGGTCAGCTTTATGTTTGATAGCTATGTTTTCTTCTACATGCTGACTGGTGCAATTATTCTTGATGTTATCACTGGAATTACAGCCAGCTTGAAAAACGGAAAGAAATTGGAATCATGGCGATTGGCGAGAGGTACTTTTGAAAAACTCATCGGGTATGGTTCTGTTCTATTAGTTATGGCGATGATAGATTATTATGCTTGTGAGTTATGGGGTATCAAGCAACCGCAAACGGGACTCCATATACTTGCTATCGGCTGGGTCCTTGCCACCGAATCCATTTCAATTTTAGAAAATTGTCAAAGCATACTTGGATATAAAATTTTATTTCTAAATAAGGTGCGGAAGTTTCGTTCATTATTGACTGAAGATGATCAAAATAAGGCGTAAGCCTATTGGAGAATAAAAATGAGAATACTATTACTTACTGCATTAATATTTTTTATGTTTACTTTACCAGCGTTTGCTGGCTCATTCCTGCCCGGTTTTGCAGATATAGCCAAGGAGTCAACAGTTTTCACTCTCTATGGCGGATCAGATGGACAGGAATTATGGCTTGTTGTCGAGGAAAATCTACTTGAGGAAGAACCCGGCGATCTGTTGGAAGGAATTGGGGACATTGTTGGACTAACGCCGAGTAGCATTTATGCATGGTACAGGACACGAGGGGATATCGCCGGAGATTTACCGGAAGAAGCACAGGATTTCTTCTATGGCATCCAATATGATACAGATACTACCTCTGATAGATTCGGTCCATTCATAGCAACAGAGATAGTGAAATGGACAACCGACATTGAAATGAACATTGGATATTTTGGTATCGGAACAGACTGGAATGTGAATGAAGACCTTACATTACGTGGCGCATTCTGGAACGACTTCGGTGAAAACTACAGGATAACTGGAAATGCACATTGGAACCCGTATGGTGCTATAGAAGTGAACGCAATGGCTTGGTTGATGATTGATGATGGAGACGAATGGGGATTGTGGCGTATTAGAGCATCACATCCTGTAGATAATGACCTTGATATTGTTTTGGTGGTTGAGGATTCTACACGTTCAGATACCGTCTTCTTGATGGGTTTTAGCTATAACTTATAAAAAATAAAATAATGGCGACGAATAATGGCGATTAATAATCCCATAGAATTTCAGCAGCTTGGGAAACTTGGTAAAGGTGTACAAAGTTATCGAGTAGTACAGCCAATAGAGTATCGTGGTCGTAAATGGAAACCCGGTAAAACAGTAAAACTCCATCTGCCGACTGCGAAGAGTTACCTTATATCAGGAAAGATAATTGCGTTACCCCGTCCACGTTTTCAAGACATTTTTAAAGCAGATATAAAATTCCCAGAGCGCGTTGTCATTCTCGGAAGCGGACCGAAGGGCATTTCTGAGTGGGGAAGAATTACATCTGATGATTTTGTTATAGCGTTAAATGGAGCGGTTACATGCGATGTTTGCCATATTAATGTTTGGGCAGCAATGGACCCGACACTTCATACTCAGAACTATTTCCGTGATTTGATGCTTCAACATTATAATGAAATCTATTTGAGAGGATATGATCTTTCACCGCAAGCATTAGGAAATAAATATCCTATTCCAATTATGGAAAAATATAGAGTGGCGAAGTTCTTTCCGTGGATAAAGTGCGTTTTCAATCTTGTACGTCTGGCAATGATGAAAAC
>JAGLWX010000215.1 GCA_023133185.1 Fidelibacterota bacterium | reverse complement strand
ACTCTCGGCAGACCACGCTGCTTTGCCCAGCGACCGTTTCCATCCATTATAATGGCAATATGCCGGGGCACTATTCCTTTAGATAAAATATTTTTCCTCAGATCGTCGATCGTCACGTCTTTTATTACCATTATAAATGCACTTAAAAATAGCTTACGGAAGTTAATTTCAATCCTCTATAAAGTCAATGGAAAATCAGACTGAGATTCCCCCGAAATTTAAGCGCTGTACCTAATATTATGTCGAGATGATATAACCTCCCCCTTTCTCACAGAGACTCCTGGTGGAGCCGCCCCCTCCTTGGCAAAGAGGGGAGGTCGATTGGAATCTTCATGAAATAAGGCTTTCTCCATCTCAACTTTCCTACATTACTGATTAGTGCAACTTTTACCAACGATTCCCATTTTTGGCAAATATGTTTTTAAATCC
Source organism: Fidelibacterota bacterium (assembly GCA_023133185.1). Taxonomy (GTDB): domain Bacteria; phylum Fidelibacterota; class UBA2242; order UBA2242; family UBA2242; genus UBA9312. The sequence goes on along the minus strand of JAGLWX010000215.1, from coordinate 4,645 downwards.
ACACAGATTCCTATCATTTTTGGAAAAATGTGTTGATTTAGTAAGAGAGCCTGTCTATATTTAACCGAACATGAGAATTGAGAAAATAACCCGGAAAAGTGGAAACAAGCAGGATTTTTAATCGCACACGGTTAAGAAAGACAGGTGTATGAATAGTAGAATATTAATAGCGGATAATGATCGTGACACCCGGAATTCACTGGCAGCCTTATTAACCGATAAGGGATTTGTCTGTGTTAAAGCCGGAGATGGAGAAGAAGCGATCAAGCATGTCAAAGAAGATAATTTTGATATTATGATCGTCGATATAAAACTGCCTAAATGGAACGGAATCCAGGTGCTGGAGAAAGTCTGCAAAATCAGTCCCCGCACATTGACCATGATCACAACTGCTTCGGCAACTGTTGAAACCGCGATTGAAGCTCTGCGAAAAGGGGCGGTTGACTACCTCACCAAGCCCCTGGATTACAATGATGTTGTCGTGCGTGTTAAAAAGATGCGGAAACTTCAGCAAATTCTATTGGAAAATCAATATCTCAAACAGGAGATCCATTCTAAGTACAATCAATATATGATCATTGGCGATAGTCCGGCAATGCAGAATGTCTATAAGATGATCGATAAAGTCGCCAACTCGACCTCAAATATTCTGATTACCGGAAAGAGCGGAACGGGAAAAGAACTGGTCGCCAGAGCGATTCACCAAAGCAGCCCGCGCGCAGATGCTCCATTTATTCCAATCAATTGCAGCGCTATTCCTGAAAATCTCTTTGAAAGTGAATTGTTCGGCTTTAAGAAGGGATCGTTCACCGGCGCTATAATGGATAAGGATGGAGTATTTCGCGCCGCTAGTGGAGGAACCTTGTTTTTAGACGAAGTCGGTGAAATTCCAATTCATTTCCAGGTAAAACTCCTGCGCGCCATCGAAGAAAAGGAAATCAAACCGATCGGCTGTCCCTCATCGCTGAAAGTTGACGCCCGTATATTGTCGGCGACGAATAAAGACCTCCTGAAAGAGATCGAAGAAGGAAACTTCCGGGAAGATCTCTATTATCGCCTTAACATTATTGATATTTACCTGCCCTCTCTTACCGAACGTAGAGATGATATTCCGCTTTTGGTGAACCATTTCGTCAGCAAGTACAACCAGGAATTGAAGCGCAAGGTGCTTGGCGTCGATAATGAGACAATGAAAGTGCTGATGAATTATAAATGGAAAGGCGAGGTCCGTGAACTGGAGAATGCTATTGAGCGCGCGGTGCTATTGTGTGAAGGCGACTATATTACCATAAAAGATCTGCCGCCGCATGCGTCTATGGGAATTGCTATGGAATATGCGGATGATCTGAAGACCTCAGTGCGGAACTTTGAAAAACAACACATCCTGTCAATCCTCAGGCGGGTGGAAAATGACAAAAACCGCTGTGCGGAAATGCTCGGAATCGGACTCTCCTCACTCTATCGTAAAATTGATGAATTAGGTATAAAACTATAATCACAATTTTCATAAAAAATACATCAATGAGTTCACTTAAAAAGGTAAATAAAATCCTAAACCTTGCGAAGGTTTGATTGATTCATCGTTTGCGACCAGATTACCGAACCTTCGCAAGGTTGACAGTCAGTATATAAACAAACAACATTTTTGTTTGAATAACTTACCAGATATGGTAAGTTATGTATATGAAATTCGAAGACCTTAAATATAAACTTATGAATCGTCCCTTCTTTGAAACCCAGGAAGCAGTGACCCTCTCCGATCAGCCGGAAAGGCAGGTTCTGCCACGGATTTCCCGTTGGGTGAGTCAGGGCAAGTTAATCCAGTTGCGGCGTGGCAAATATGTGCTCGCACCGCGGTACCGGCAAAGAGCGCCGGATCACTTTTACATTTCTAACTACCTTTACCGTCCATCTTTTGTCAGTCTTTATACAGCGCTACAGTATTATCAATGCATCCCCGAGGAGGTTCATGTGATTCAAGGAGTTACAACGCGGCAGACCGCTGCCTGGGAAACCGTTATGGGACGATTTCAGTATTTTAGCACCACTCCGAATCGGTTTTTCGGCTATTCCAAAGTGATCATGGGAAATGGTGAACAACAATCGGCTCTAATCGCCGATTTGGAAAGAGCGCTGATTGACGTCTGTTATTTCTCTTCCGGTAAATGGACCACAAACCGCTGGTTGGAATTGCGGCTCCAGAATTGTGAGCTAATCAATATCAATAAATTGCTGGAATATACCGGGCTTATGGAGAATCGTAAACTCGAGCGTAGTATTCACCAGCTGATTGAATATTTAAATAATCGGGAGTGACAATGAAAAGTCAGGCAAGGGACATCGTTCAAAATGCTTCTGATATGCGGCAGGCACGTCTTCTCTTACGGGAATATTTACAGCATTTGATTTTGCGTCAGCTCTTTGAACAGAAAATACTTCAGCAGTGGGTGTTTCATGGCGGAACGGCTTTACGCATTATCCATGGCTTAAACCGTTTTTCCGAGGATCTGGATTTTCATCTGATGACGCCTGATCCAGAGTATTCCCTGATAAATCCGGTAAAAAAACTTCGGAAGGGTCTGGAGCTGCAGGGCTATCAAGTTTCCGATTCACAGATTACAAGAAAAACGGTTGCCTCGACATTTATCCGGTTTGAGCAGCTCCTGTATGAATTTGGTTTGTCACCGAACCTAAACGAAAAACTCAGTATCAAAATTGAATTGGATACCAATCCGCCAAGTGGATTCAATCTCCGGCAAACCCTGGTAAACCTCTATTTTCCTTATAGTTTAATGGCACACGATCTGCCGACTTTTTTTACAGGAAAGCTCCATGCTGTTTTGCAGCGAGCTTACATCAAAGGTCGTGATTATTATGATCTGGTGTTTCTTTTGTCCCGCTGGAGAGATCTTACACCTAATCTCCCCTATTTGCAGAATGCACTAAAACAGACCAACTATCAGGGAGAACAGATTACGGATCGAAATTGGTGTGCTATTATCCTAAAAGGCATATCCGGAACCAATTGGGATACGGTCATCAAAGATGTTGAACCATTCTTAGAGTCCGGCGCCGATCTTCAGCTGCTCAATCGTGATAACCTGAATAGTCTGCTTGGTGAAAATAAAGTGTAATTTGTAAGTTCGATGTAAATAAATGAAATAACCTTTTCATTCTCGTTCCGGGGCTTCGCTCCGGGACGGGCTAACTGTATCGGTTGCAGAGCAGGAGCCCTGCAACCAGAATAAGATAGGCGCCTGTGTCATAATGAACAAACCTTCGCAAGGTTTCCTTACGGATTTGTTTACCTTGTATATTTAAAATGACATTTTATATTTACAGGCATGATAAAGAGAAATATCAACTGCAAAAAATGTCAAATGGTACAAATATGAAAAAAGATTTATTAGAAAAGAAAATTGTTAAAGATACAATGCGGATTCTGAAAGAAAACAGCATCCCCTTTTGGCTGGATTCCGGCACACTGCTGGGAATTGTTCGTGATAATAAAAGCATTGCGTGGCATAACAAGATCGATATTGCAATTCCCGGAGAATTTTACAGCAAATTTATTGCTTTGCAAAAGGCGTTTTTTCCAAAATATCGATTTAAAGAGATATTAGATCGTTCCGGAAGAATTTGGATCGATGGAGATGTCACCCGAATTAAAATCCTGAAGTACTTTGAAAAAATTAAAAACGCCGACATCATCATTAATGTATCATTTAAATTTAAGAAAGAGGATAAATATCGCTGGGTCGATACACGAAGTTGTAAATGGATCGACTCGCATTTCTTTGATACGCTGGATAATATTACAGTTCAGGGAAATAGTTATCCTGTTCCAACTGATGTTGAAAATTATTTAACATTAAGATACGGAGACTGGAAAAATCCTCAAAGATATTGGATTGGCGGAATTCATGATAATTCTATTGTAGATGAAGAAATAATCAAAAACGTAGCTGCAAAAAAGAGAATCCGCAAGCCTACCAAGAAAATAATTCAACTTAAGGGAAAATATCGCAAGCGCATGAAAAAGATGATTCTTGATGTTATCGATATTCTGGAAAAGAACGATATTCCTTATTGGTTGGATGAAGGCACTTTACTCGGCATCATTCGCGACGGCGACCTGCTGCCCTGGGATCACGACGCCGATTTTGGCATTCCGGGAGAATACGCGCAAAAAATTATAGACATAAGATATAAGTTTTACCCCAAATTTTTCGTAAAAATAAATAAGACTAAAAGCCTGTGGATGCCCGGAAATATTCGCTCAATAAAATTAAAAACTCCTTTCGAAAGGTTAGTCAGAATAAATTTTCATATTGACCTGTTCTTCAAATATAAAATTGATAATTCATATCACTGGATTATTATGACTGCTCTAAAACATTCGGATTCAAAGTTTTTTGATAAACTGGATACGACTAGCTGGGAAGGCAGGAAAGTTAAAATCCCATCGCATGTTGAGGAGTATCTTGAACTGAATTACGGAGATTGGAGAACACCTGATCCGGACTTTGACCCGAGTGTCGATAGCGGAACTATTGCCGAAAAAGGATTTTAACGCCGATAAAGTTTTTTTTATAAGTTTCAAGATAGCATAATACCCAACATTATATAATCATTTTTTCCTGAA
>JAGLWX010000214.1 GCA_023133185.1 Fidelibacterota bacterium | reverse complement strand
AAAACTCAACGGCAAATACTATCTCGTTTTGAGAGTTGAAGGCAATGACCGCAAGTCCTTTTTCGCAGTGGCAGAGAGCCCAAACGGCGTCGATAATTTCCGGTTTTGGGATTTTCCCGTGCAAATGCCGGAAACTGACCGGCCGGACATAAATGTATATGACATGCGTTTGACTCAGCATGAGGACGGCTGGATTTACGGCGTTTTTTGTACCGAACGCAAGGACCCGAATGCGCCCGAATGGGATACATCCAGCGCAGAAGCTCAGGCTGGTATCGCCCGGACCCGGGATTTGAGGAGCTGGGAGAGATTGCCGGATCTGAAAACAAAATCCAAACAGCAGCGCAATGTGGTGCTGCATCCGGAATTTATCAACGGAAAATATGCCTTTTATACCCGTCCACAGGATGATTTTATCGAAGCCGGCACCGGCGGCGGAATTGCCTGGGGACTTGCTGATACTATTGAAAACGCTGTTATTGATACCGAGACGATAATTCACTCCCGGGAATACCATACGGTTTATGAAGTGAAAAACGGACAGGGCCCTGCGCCGCTGAAAACAAGCGAAGGCTGGCTTCATCTGGCTCACGGGGTTCGCAATACTGCAGCCGGTCTGCGCTATGTGCTGTATCTGTTTCTGACGGATCTGGCTGAACCATGGCGGGTCAAAAATTTCCCTGGCGGCTACTTTATCGCGCCCGAAGGTGATGAACGCGTCGGCGATGTTTCCAATGTGGTTTTCAGCAACGGCTGGATAGCCGATGATAACGGCGATGTTTTCATATATTATGCATCTTCCGATACCAGAGTTCATGTTGCAAAATCATCACTCGATCGGCTCCTGGATTATGTTAAAAATACACCGCCGGATCCGCTGTGGTCTGCGTTCAGCGTTCAGCAACGCTGTGATCTGATCCGGCGCAACCTGAAACTTCTGAGAGAGATATAAATGGTTTATAAAATAGCAGCATTAACAATCTTGCTGTCAGTATTTGGATTTGCCCAGATAACAGGACTGCATGAAGATTTTAATGACAATATGTTAACTGGCTGGGAAGTGCCTGCCGGGCATGAAGTGACTTATGAAATCACGGAACTTGACAGTAGTTTGCTGATTAATTACCACCGGACCGCTAGCAGCTGGGAATGGGATAATTTTAATTTTACACCAACAGTACAGATTGACCTGACCGAAAATCCCTATCTTAGCCTTAGGGTAAAATCTGATGTGAACTGCCAGCTGACCATAAAGCCGATTTATGAAAACGACACCAGTAACTGGCTGCAGGTTCAGCTGAGTGCCGACAATGTTTGGCACACCGATGTGTTTCAGATGGCAACCGCGCCCCCGTTGATAATGACACGGTTGTATTTTTATCTTGACGGCGGTACTACTGTTGCCAAAACGGGCACAGTTTATTTTGATGATTTAAAAGTCGGTGATGCCGTTGACGCCGGAACCGTTGATCTGGCTGCTCTGGAAATGGCTATATCTGCTGCTAAAAAACTGCTGACTAATACAGAAGAGGGTGATGGGGAAGGTCAGTTTTTCCCGGGTTCCAAAGCTATACTTCAGATTGCCGTAGCTGCTACAGAACAATTCGTTGAGCGAGAAGATCTGACAGCTGCACTGGTTGACAGCGCCATTTGGTCGCTCCATGATGTGTGTACTGACTATGAAAAAAAAGTTACGGCTGTTGATATCGGGCTGATCGATAGCCTAGCAACCCGTAAAACCCGATATCTCTTTGCCAACCTGGATCGGTTGGCGCAGGATTATTTTATGTTCGGCATGCATGATGCGACGGGCTACGGTGTCGGCTGGAGCGGCGATGATGACCGTAGTGATTTAAAAGATGTTTGCGGTTCTTATCCGGCAGTCTACAGCTGGGATGCCAATGATATTGCCCGGAGATTTGACGTTAGCCGGCTACGTTACCGCATGATTTCAGCGTTTGAAAGAGGCGGGATTAATACACTATGCTGGCATCAGTATGATCCGCTAAGCCGCAGTTTTTACCAGAATAACTTAAGCGGAGAAAATATTGTCAAATGGATACTACCCGGCGGAGGTTATCATGATTTTTACAAAGAAAAATTATACCGCATTGCTCTGTTTTGTAAAAGCCTGCGGGGCAGCAGCGGCGAATCAATTCCCATCATTTTTCGGCCATATCACGAGCACACTGGTGGCTGGTTCTGGTGGGGAGACGGTAATTGTACAACGGATCAGTATAACCAAATCTGGCAGTTTACCGTGGAATATTTGCGGGATTCGCTAAATGTTCACAATCTATTGTATGCACTTTCACCTGCAGCTTCGGATATCAATTCGAAAGACGATTATTATGAGATTTTTCCTGGTGCGGATTATATCGATATTTTTGGTATTGACAGCTATTTCGGGAGTAATATAATCGAAGCCGATATTATTAATTATCAAAAGTGTTTACGCTATACAGTTGAGGCTGCACAGGATTTTAATAAAGTAGCGGCATTGACAGAAGTGGGGCAAGAGAGTATTCCGACCAGCAATTTTTTTACGCGAGTTCTGTTCAATCCGATTGTAACCGACTCGCTGGCAAGTTACATCGCCTATGCAGCAGTCTGGCGCAATGCCAACTCGACTCACCATTATGCGCCCTATCCTGGACATCTGAGTGTTCCTGATTTTCTGCAATTTTTTACTGATCCGCGCACTTTGTTCGAAATGAATCTGCCACAAATGTATCAACTGGCTACGCAGGATTCCCTGCCGCCCCAATTTGCCTCTGCACCGGTGGACTTTTTCATTGCGGTTGATACGATTATTACGGTTGAAATTACTACCGATGAGCGGGCATTTTTACGCTATAGCGTAAATGATATTCCTTATCACGAAATGACGCACGAGTTTTCCGACGGTCAGGGGACCATGATGCATTCTCACCTGTTTTATGGAGATCAGGGCGGGAAATATACCTATTACATAACAGCGGCTGACTATATGGGGAATGTGACAGAAGAACCGCTGGTGATTTCCTTTCGGGTGGATACATTGCAGAGACCGGTTTTCTGGCATAATCCGGCCTATCCGTTGACCGACTGGAAAAGCGGCGCTGCACCGTTCGTTTTTAGTGGGCAGGATGAAGGAAACACACTGGTTGAACCTTGTAGAACGGTCTATTACTGTAAGACATTTACCTTTGAAAATGCCACAGCCCAATCGCAGCTGATTGTTTTTCCGAGATACGATAATGGATATGTTATGTATCTCAATGGTAATGAGGTCGACCGAGTGGACATGCCGGAAAGTGACATATCCTATGAAACCTGGGCGAATCCCGCTGCAGCGACTTATACTTCACGGACACTGACGGCGGAGGACTGTCAGTATCTCGTTGACGGTGAAAACCAGCTTGCTGTGGAAATTCATCAGGCTATGAATGATACGTCCGACCATTTATTTGACCTGAAAATGATTGCTCCGGCAACTCTTATTGATTACGGTGATGAATGGTTCTATTATGATGATGGACGGCAGCCACCGGACAGGACTGTCGGTTCATTAGACGTTCTATCTGATAATGTGAGAATACCGGAATATGTAATACTCTATCCGAACTATCCAAATCCATTCAACTCATCAACCACAATCCGGTATTATTTACCAGAGCGGGAAGATGTAATTATTGCAATATATGATCTTTTAGGCTGCTTGGTACAGACATTGTTGTCAGAAAACCAATCAGCGGGGTTGTATACATTGAATTACAATGCCTCCAGATTATCATCAGGCATCTATTTCCTGATTATAAAAGCAGGAAGATTTACCGGTACCCGGAAAATTATTTTATTAAAGTAATCTGCAAAGTGAACAGTTTAATAAAAAATGATATTCTATGATGAAGCATTGATTATTTATATATTTTTAAATAGAAAGGTTGGATTATGTGCAAAAGCAGTGGAATCTACATTGCATTCCTAATTGTAACATTATTATCGTTTTCACAGGCAGATTATGACCCTGTTCGGATTGCCCTCATTGGTGATCCCCATTTTAATGCAGTAAGTGAAAAGGAATCACAATCTGATTTGATCCTTGATGATATTCAAAACCATCTTTCTTTTCCGACGGTTGATTTTGTTTTAAATATGGGCGACATGACGCATTATGGAAGTGCAACCTGCTGGGAAAAAGCTAAGAAATCCTGGAACAATTTGCTGATTCCCTGGATATTTGTATTTGGAAACCATGATACTGAAAACTTTTTGGATGAACCGGATACTCCGTACAGAGCCTATGCTCGCGGTGAAGAAGAAAGTGGTTTGATCAATCCCCATTTTTCATTTTTATACAACGATATCCTATTCCTTGTTATGGGAGAGGAAGGGGTTACGCATCTGGTTCCGATCAATCAGAAAAATTGGCTGGAATTCATTACAAAACAATATCCTGAGTATACGACTGTCATTTTATCACATAATACACTTTACGGCAGTACCGAGAATAGTGACAATATTGATTATCGTAATATTGGTGAGCAGGATTGGTGGGAGGATTTCTTTGCACGCAATCCGCAAGTTAAGCTGTTTTTGCACGGACATAATCACTTAGAAAGTAACATTTTTGCAAGGGCATATAATATTCAGTTCATTAATGCGCCCGTAACATGTACAAGCAAAACAGGATATTTTTCCAAGTATATTGGTGATCAATGTGTTTATCTTGAAATTGGCGCCGATTATATCACAGCCCGGAAATGGCATGCAATTACCAATAATTGGGATGAAGAAGAACTGATTAATTTACCAATGCAAACAACCCTGGCTGCTGACGATCCCGGAATGCAATGGTATTCAGCAACCTGGCGGGTTCAGGATGGGCAGGAATTTACCAAAAAGAATCGCATCCTGGCTGAATCGTATAAGCTGCAACTATCCGGCGAAAGCGACAGGGAGTTGGTGTTATTAAACCGGAGTTTCGATCATGTGGAAATCGATGGAAATTATGCGGCTCACTGGTGGGGATATGATAACGCCTATCCCAATAAAAACGGGAGCCAGCCCGGCCAAATCCTGCTGCAGGGTAAGGACCATATATCGGCATCAACAAACTGTCTGCTTTATAATGGCGAATATGTTTACTGGATTGAAGGTAAACTGCCATATTCCACAGTTCCCCGAGGAATTCCCGGAAAAAAATATCGATTTAGAATGAAAGCCAAAGCAAATACTTTTGTTGAAGATGCCATAAATGTGATCGTGGATATTATCAGTCCGAATATACAGAAGGTAGTAGCACGAGATACACTCTTTACCGGTCTTTCGTTAACAACGGATTGGCAATGGTTTGAAAAGGAATTTACGTTGCCACAGGACACATCCGTATGGGGCATAAAAACTATCTGGGAGTCTAAGCAATCCGGAATTACCTGTTATCTTGACGAATGGTCAATCGAACGAGTCGATACAAACGGTCTTTATACAAAGAATTTTAATGTCACTTTTAATAATCGTTTATATCAATATCCGGACGATCTGGATGCGTATGATTATGTTCAGTATGATGTTGATCCACTACTGATAAAAAATAACCTGAAATTCTCTGCCGAGATTGAAGGCAATCGGATTGGATTTATCCGGTTTATTTATGAAAAGCCGATCTTGTGGAGCGACGACGTATCAGTTGGAGTAAATAGCAATCATGAAAATGATTACAATATTCATGTTGAATTGGCTTCTAAATATGTTGTTGACCGGGCAACGATTACACTTTTTGATAATACACTCGATATTGAGGGAACCTATGATGAATCAATCAGAGGCTATTATCTTCCTAAACAGCTACCGGTAGAGAAAATCCCGGGCGATTTTAATGTTCGTTCTGGAAACGAACCGGATCATTTACAATTATTCGTAACACCCACGGTAATTTTAAGCAGTAGGCTGGACTCGACACTTTTAACGTGCATAATCGAAGATGGAGATGATTTTTTATGTCCCGATGCTGATAATCCGGTGTATTTTTCAGTTATCGGAGAGGGTGAAATTAAACATACTGGAGCAATATTTCCTGTCAATGGTGTTTATCAAAACATCTTTTATCCAGGTAATCTGGCGGGAACTGTTAAAGTTATTGTCGCATCACCGGAATTACACTCTGATACGGTTGCAATAGAAATAAATGATAAAATTATAATTGATGACTTTGATACATACGACGAACAGTCTGATCTTGATGAGATTTGGAGCAGTGTCCCCGGTCTGACAGCCACAGTGTCATTGAGCGAGAATCATGTGTATAGCGGTCAGTATAGCTTACAATTTGATTACTCACTGGGAAACGGGAGTCCGCCTTATTCTGGAATTATCCGAGATTTGCTTGGAGATTATCGAATTGCAACGGCAATCCATTTTTGGTTGGTCCCCGATAGTTCCCAGAGAGATTTAGTCGTTCGATTGTACGATCAGGCGAATAAAACATGGGATTATTACATTCCGCTGAATGATAAGATATCCAATGAAATCCTCATTCGTTTTCAGGATTTTATTCCAAACACGAGCGTTTTAGATGTCGACAGCTGTAAATGGAAGCAATTGGCATTTTATATTCTGACCGAGAATGGAGGATATGGAACCGGTACCCTTTATATAGATGATCTTGAATTCCGGTTTTTACAAACAACATCGGTTGATAGAAAAGATACTCATAATCATCCTGAAGACTTTAGATTATATCCGAATTATCCAAATCCATTCAATTCAAAGACTGTAATCCAGTATTATTTACAGCGGAATACGGATGTAACTGTGACGATATATGATATCCGGGGGCGTCTGGTCCGAACACTGGTTTCAACCCGGCAAAACATCGGATTGCATAGAATTAATTTTGATGCTGGTGATTTAGCAACGGGAATATATTTTTTACATATTTCTGCCGAAGGAACTTTAAGAATCCGCAAAATGCTTCTACTAAAGTAAAACGATAGGTGTAATAATGCGACGATATCAGAATTATCTTTCAGGGTCTATTTTTATAAGTCTCGTTGTGTTTTTCCAAATTATTCAGGCGGCAGATTTTTCTCAGATTTATGAAGCCGAGGATAATCGTTATATCGACATGAGACTGTTGTCAGACAACCAGGCTTCAAATGGCAAATACCTGGAGATGGGAGCTGAAGGGTCAGTTACCTGGGAAATTGATATTCCTGATTCCGGCTGGTATAATTTAAAAATCAGATATCAATCACCGCAAGGAGAGAAGGAAAATATTCTCGTTAAAAATCAGGTGAAGTGGCGAATGGGTTTCGGCTGGACAGATGAGTGGACGTTTGCAGAACGATTAATAGCGTTAAACGCTGGTCCAAATACCATCGAATTAGCCGCAAACTGGGGCGGAATCAATATTGATTATTTACTGATAGACCCAATCAATACTAAACCGATAATTACTCCATCACGGAATGTGTATTATTCAACATTTCCCCGTGATATATATGTTAAAGTTAACACATATGGACGAGTAATTGAATCGGTGACCACAAAGGAAAGATCATTATTATATAGTTATGAAACGTATCCCTTTGAAGAGGAGGCCTGTTTATTAAAAATTGATAAAGTATTACTTGATGATCTACTGCCAGGAGAACATCTTATTACAGTAAATTTTAATACCAATGAATCCGTCGATTTTCGGTTGATGGTAATGGAAGACCGAAACCCCGCGGCTTTGACAATCATTGCACCGGATGTAAATCACGGGAATTCGGTATTAATTATTTTTCCAACGGGAAAAACAATGCTGGTGGATTGTGGTAAATCTTACATTCGCGATAAAATCATCATTCCGTTGCTCAGGAAGAACAATATAGAAAAAATCGATTACTTTGTTTTAACACATTATCACGAAGATCATGACAGTGGAGATCGCGGGGCTACTATACGCGACCAATTTAATGTTGAAATATTCTGGGATTACCAGAGTTTCAATGCCGGAGATGTACTGGAAATTGAGGACGTTCAATTGAAAATTCTGAATGCCTATTCCGATGGTACCGATGAAAATACGCGTTCCCTGGCGATTCAATTGAAATACAACGGATTTATCTATATGCATGACGGTGATATTTACGCGAATAATCAGAAAAAAATAATGGATAAGTTTCCAAATGATATGAAGGCACATGTCTATCTGGCAAATCATCACTTTCATGGCTCAACATATCCGGATTATTTACGCATTATGAAGCCTGAAGTTGTCTTAATTCAGGCTGAGCAGGCGCTTTATGCCCGAAGTACTTATACGAAAACCTATCTGATTGAATCAGTAGAATGGCTTCGGGAAAACAAGCAACACGTTATTGAAACTTTACCGGCTATTGAAGTCGGAACATGTGTAATCCGGGTAAACTCGGGAAATGATTGGGATTACGAAACTTATAAGGACAGCGAAATTCCGTTCATTCCTTTTCTTCCCCAAAACCGAGGTATGCTCAAACAGCAGTTAAACAGTCGGATGTTATTGAAAAATTTGCCGGAACGAATAAAAAGTTATCGACAAATCGTAACGGAAGAATTACAATTAACGCCGCAATCTGGAGATCATTTATCAGCCACGGTGTTTTTACAGCTGGAAAATTTGGAACGATCGAGTAAAAATCCGGCAGAGAACGAAAAGGATATATTCAGAACTGAAACGGAACTGAAAGAAATTATTGAATGGATCAGAAACGGAAAAGATTACTTTCAGGAAAAACGGGGCCGTATTAAAATCGGATATTTATCGGAAATTGATTCAACGATTCAACCCTTTGACCTGATGATTCCCAATCATTACGATAAGAATAAGAGTTACGGATTGATGATATATCTCCACGGGAAGGAAGACCCAATTCAAAAATACCGGAATTTACTTTGGGCGAATGAAGATCCGGGATTGGATGAGTTGGGTGTTTTTAAGGTTGCTGTGTATGGTCGCAGAAATTGCTGGTATCAGGGAGCCGGTGAAGAGGATGTTTTCAGAGTTATTAAAGAAATTCAGAAACTTTACCCGATTGATTCTACCCGAATCTATTTAATGGGTGCATCGATGGGTGGATTTGGTAGTTGGTATATTGGATTACATTATGCTGATCAGTTTGCAGCGATAAGCCCAATATGCGGAAGAGCAATAAAAATTCAGGACTTTTATGATGAAACCATCAGTCCTTATAACTACATTGAAAACGCCTTGCATTTGCCTGCCCGAATTTACCATGGCGAGATTGATCCGGTTATTTCAGCTGAGGATTCACGGGCGATGGCGGCGAAAATGAAATCACTGAAGTATGAATATGTTTATACCGAGTTTGCAAATGTGAAACATGATTCCTGGAACAATGCTCGTGCTGATAGCGAACGGTTGCCCTATTTGATTCAATTTCAAAGTAATCCGTACCCAGATAAAGTTATCAATAAATGTTTTTATTTAAGGCATGGAAAAGCCTATTGGACGAACATTGCTTCAAAAATTGTCTGGAAGGATTTTGCTGAATTAAAAGCAAGCATAATGGCCGGGAATCGAATAGAAATTACCACGGCTAATATTGATGAATTCCAGATTGATTGCGCACGCGTACAAGGAAAGACTGTAACTGTAAACATTGATGGACAGCAATTAGAGATTGAGAATTCTAAGAGTTGGTTTACCATTTACCGAGATGCTGGAAACAGTTGGGAAAAAGGGCATAAATCTATTGAAGGTTTGCATAAACGAAAATATTTCGAAGGGCCCTGGATTGACGCTGAGCAAAACCCATTTGTAATTGTTTACGGTACAAATAATCCTGATGGCGGTGCGCGACTGCAAAATATTGGTCGTGAAATTCTCAGATATTATGCTCAGTTTGATATGGATCCGAAATTTATTCCCGACTCATTACTGGATGCAAAAACAATTGCCAGCTGTAATTTACATTTATTGGGCACTCCCGTTGAAAATTTATATTTGGAAAAAATTCAGGGTAAATTACCTGTCGAATTCACAAAAAGTAAATTTATCATGCAAAAAGTTTACTCCGTTGTATCCCATGGTTTGCGAATGATTTATCCAAATCCAGCTAATCCAGATCGTTATGTGCGAATTGATGTTTTTCCGGAAAATATTGATAATTTTGACATCCTGCAAGAAACCGTAGCCGATTTTCTCGTTTATACCATCAAGAAAAATAAAGTTAAAATTATACAGAAGGATTTCTTTGATTCCTCCTGGATGCTGAAGGACACTTATTGATGAAAAACGGATTTATTCTGACCTTGGTCATAATGTTGGGAATATTGTTTTCTGCCTGTGAGGAAAGTCCGGCGGCAAAATATGCTGATCCCCGGGCGGAAAATTTACGGGCGGCAATTCAGTCAGCTCAAAACCTACTCGAAAATTCCGTCAGTGGCAGCGGTGAAGGAGAGTTTCTGGCAGCGGATGGAGAAGCGCTGAACGAGGCGATAGAAATCGCGGAGACTTTTATTAACCGTGATCTTAGTTCCGAGACGCAGTCCAGGATTGACAACGTGACTGATGCACTTTATCAAGCCTGTTGTGTTTTTGAGTCACGGGTAAATTCCGGTCTGAATGATTTAATCGATACCCGAGCAACTCGTGAAACCCGATATCTCTATGATAATTTAAAACGGATGGCACCTGAATATTTACTGTTTGGAATGCATGATGCCACAGGGTACGGCGTTGGCTGGTCGAGTGATGATGTCCGGTCCGATGTGAAGGATGTATGCGGCGATTATCCGGCGGTTTTTAGCTGGGATGCCCATACCATAATCAATGGCAGCAATAATGATATAGAGCGTCTTGCTTTTCGTATTTTATATACCCATAATCTGGGTGGAATTACAACCATCTGCTGGCATCAGAATGATCCGGAAAACAAGAGTTTTTATCATGATCGTGTTGGTTATGATCCGGTGCCGATGATGCTGCCGGGCGGACAACACCATGAAAATTACCGAAAAAAACTTCAAAAAATTGCGCGGTTTTTTCAGCACCTGTGTGGTGAAAAAGGAGAGTCCGTACCGGTTATTTTTCGTCCTTATCACGAGCAAAACGGCAGCTGGTTCTGGTGGGGAAAAGGACATCGGACCGGAGCAGAATATGTTGATTTGTGGCGGTTCACGGTCCGTTATCTGAGAGACAGCCTCGGGGTTCACAATTTTATATATGCTTTTTCACCTGATGGGAATCAGTACGATTCCAAAGCGCAGTACCTGATTGATTATCCTGGGGATGACTACGTGGATATTTTCGGCGTGGATTTTTACTTTGCCTATGGCAATTATGACGAGCTGTATAAATTCCGCAATCGGCTGATTCATATTGCTGAATATGCTGAAGAACGCGTGAAACTGGCTGCACTGACGGAAGCCGGTGACCGGAAAGGCTGGAATACCTCGGAACTGTTGATCGAGAACTGGTTTACTTCCTGTCTGCTTGGACCGATTGTCATCCATCAAACGGCGAAAAAGGTTGCCTATGCTGCGGTATGGCGCAATGCCAGTGAAAGTCACCATTTTGCTCCCTATCCGGGACATCCATCAGTGACGGATTTTATCGGATTTTATACCGACGAACGAACATTTTTTTTAAATGATCTACCGGACGTTTTTCAATATATGACACCGTTACCTAAATAAAGAGGGAAATCCATGTCGTTAAAACGGATAACATTATTTCTATCTGTTACCGGCTTATGTTTGGGACAAAATCTACTGACCGTTGAAGTGCAAAGTGTCAATCAGACCGAAGTGGGGTTGTATGAAAAATTTGAAATCATTGTTAACCTGCAAAATACCCGGTACAACAATCCTTATGATCCTGACGAAATCGATCTGCAGGCAGTGTTTACAGCGCCTTCGGAAAAAATCTGGAAAATTTTTGGATTTTATGATGATTATCAAAACCAGCGGCAATGGAAAATCCGGTTTTCACCCAATGAGATTGGTCAGTGGCATTATTATCTGACGATTTCAGATCTGGATACACAGGCGATCAGCGCGGAATATAGTTTCACCGCTGTTGATTCAGACTTTCACGGCTGTATTCATATTTCTCCACAAAACCCCCATTATTTTATCCATGATGATAGCACATCATTTTACGGAATCGGTGCCTATTATCCCTGGAATATTAATTACAACCGCTGGCAGGTTTTGCCTCAGTCCGGCGCCAATATGTTCGGATACTGGAATATCATGTACGGTAATGAAAGTCAGATTATCGAATGGTACGATGAGTATAACAATATTTCCTATCTAGGACGGTACTATCAGCCCAAATGCGGGCGGATAGATCAATTGATCGAATGGGCGGAGCAGCATGACATGATTATGATGTTTGCGATTTGGCCTCACGATCTAATATCCAATACCGTTTGGGCACATCAGTGGCATCAGAACGCTTACAAAACTCTGTGCAATGTAGAAGATTTTTATACCAGTGCGGCTGCCTGGGAATATCAGAAAAAACAGTATCGCTATCTCATTGCCCGCTGGGGATACAGCCGGGGGCTGGGAATCTGGGAAATCATCAATGAAATCAATGGCACAGACAGCTGGGAAGCGGGTCGCGAAGCTGAGGCAACTGCCTGGGTTGACAGCGTTCATCACTATTTACGAAGGCATGATCCCTTTAATCACCCGACTACTGCTTCTATGAGCGGCGGCTGTTACTGGAAAAGCGGTTATGAGATTGTCAATGTGCCAAATGTGCATCTCTATGAAACCGGCTGGCCCGCGCCCTATCCCGGTAACCCCTTGAGGAGCAGTTACTGGATTTATCGCAATATCAGTAGAAAAATTTGGGATGATTTTGAGAAACCCGGCATCATGGGCAAAGCTGGCTACACAAACAGTTACGGCGGATATGCAATTAATACGTCGGAATACACGGCTATGTATCACAATACTCTCTGGTCTAGCTGGGCTTCCGGACTGGCGATGACACCGGTTTGGTGGTCATTTGAAAATGCGAATATGATGAATGACGATGTCATGGCATCGATGGAGGCATTTTCCAAAGTGTCGAAAAAAGTTGATTACGCCTGGCTGCACTGGAAGCACAAGACCATAACCGGTACAAATCTTGACGGCTTCGGGATGCAGAGTGACACCATTGCTTTTGGCTGGGTGCGGGATATTATCGGCAACTCTGTTGGAAACCGCTATGTCATATTTGAGGGTTTGGCAGATACCGCTTGGATGGTTAACTGGTATGATGCTTGGACTGGTGAAGAAGCGGGTATGCAGGTGCGGCCGGCAAAAAATGGACAATTAATCGCACAGGTGCCGGATTTTGGCAACGCCCGTCCAGATTATGCATTTATCCTGCAATTTGCAGAATATGGTAAAAATCCTTCACAAATTGAGCTTGTGCCGTCGGGACTCCGAATTTTGAATGAACCGGGCAGCCGGATCAATATAGATGGATTTATCCTTGACAGTCTCGGACGGTTTTGCAACACAGCAACAGAGGTTATTACCCTGAGCCTCAGCGGACCGGGCAGGCTGGTGGAGGATAATCCGCTGGTGTCAGAGAAAGGCTGGCTTCGGTTTGAATACGAAGCGGATAGTCTGATTGGAGAGGTGAAAATTATTGCCCGTGCAGAGGGGCTAAAAGCCGATTCTGTGAATCTGATTGTAACGAATAAAATGATTATTGATAATTTTGATGATTATCAAACGCAGACTGCTTTGGAATCGGTTTGGAAAATTAAATCCGGTACTGCTGTGCGGTTGGCGCTTGAAAAAATAAACATCGGTGACGGATCGCAGGGGTTGCGCTGGAGCTACTCCATCGGTATCGGCACTCCGCCCTATGCCGGGATTTTTACCGAGCTTACAGAAGCCTTCGGTAAAACCGATTATCTGAGTTTCTGGTTGAAACCGGACAACTCAAACCGGACGCTGGCGATTTTACTGACAGAAAACAACAGAAAGTTCTGGCAGGCTGATCTGACGCTGGCAGGCACTGAAAGCCGGTGGCTGCAGATCAGTTTTGATGAATTTACGGCCAGTGATGGCAGCAGTGTTATTCAGCTGGATTCACTGGCAGAAATCTCTTTTAATATTCTGCAAGGAGCAGGAGAGTTCGGCGAAAGTGTGATTTTTATTGATGACATTGCATTTGTAAAACCGGCACCCAATGTATCGGCAGTCGACATTTTGGAGACAGCGGCTTTACCGGAAAAATTGCAGCTGATGCCGAATTATCCGAATCCCTTTAATGATTCTACAACCTTCCGGTTTTATATACAGCAGCCGGATGATGTGCAGCTGGGAATCTATAATCTGCGGGGCGAGAAAGTCTACGAAACCGAATTGCCGCAGCTCAGCTCAGGATACCATCAATGGAGATGGCAGGCGGGGCAATTGCCGTCAGGCGTCTATTTAGTTCAACTGGGTGCCGGAAATGAACAGCAGGTCAGAAAACTTTTATATCTGAAATAGGAAGGGACAGCGAGATGAAATTTCGGATACCAGTATTGTTAATTGCGCTGATTATGGGCGGTAGTTGTGCTGATAATCATTCCCAAAATGGTTTTATTACAGTAAAAGGAAAACAGTTTTTCAAAGATGGTACGCCCTATTATTTTCTTGGCACCAATGTCTGGTACGGCGCAAATCTTGGTGCACTGACAGAGGGTGGCAACCGTGAACGGCTGGTACGTGAACTGGACTTTCTGGTATTTCTCGGGATAAAAAATCTGCGGGTGCTGGGCGCCAGTGAAGGAATAGGGCAGAACAATACGGTTAATCCGCCAATTCAGCCAGAACCGGGTAAAATTGACGAAACAATACTGCAAGGACTCGACTTTTTACTGGCGAAAATGGCCCAACGAGACATGACGGCAGTTATTTATCTGAATAATTTCTGGGTCTGGTCCGGCGGCATGTCGCAGTACATGTCCTGGCTGGAAAAAGTGCCGGTGCCAAATCCTTTTCTTGAAGAATATAACTGGCATGATTTCATGAATTTCAGCGCAGAATTTTATAATCATGAAGAGGCAAATCGCATTTTCCGGGAGTATGTCAAAAACTTGGTTAACCGCAAAAATACGGTTTCCGGAATTTTATACAAAGATGATCCGACGATCATGGCCTGGCAGCTGGCCAATGAACCGCGACCGGGAAGTGGTGCAGAGGCTAGAAAAAACTTTGATGTGTTTGCCCGATGGATTGATGAGACTGCCGGATATATCAAATCCCTGGATGCCAATCACCTGGTTTCAACCGGCAATGAAGGACTGGCTGGTTCATTACAGTCCGATTCACTCTATTTGCAGATCCACCGTTTTGAAAACATTGATTATATGACCTTTCACCTCTGGGTGCTGAACTGGTCCTGGTATAATCCGTTGAAAGCCGTTGAAACTTTTCCATCGGCGTTGCAGAAGGCTGGAAATTATATTGATCAGCATATTGAATTTGCCCATCATGTAAATAAACCAATCGTGCTTTCGGAATTTGGCATCCCGAGAGACAATCATTCCTACTCACCGGAATCAGCTACGATTTACCGGGATCTATACTATGACTTCGTATTTGAAAAAATCTATGCGAATGCGCGGAATTCAGGAGCTTTTGCGGGGAGCAATTTCTGGACATGGGGCGGTGAGGGACGTCCACAGGATCCGGAGAATGCCCAATGGAAATTCGGCGATCCGTTTACCGGCGACCCGCCGCAGGAGCCCCAGGGGCGGAATTCAGTATTTGACGCCGATTCAAATACGCTGAAAATTATGAAGAAATATGCCTTACTGATGAACGATTTATCAAAATAAGGAGCAGAAATGGCAATTATTAAACGTCACTGGACACCAGAAGCCGCTGATGAATGGCGTAAGGAAGACTGGATAGCAATCGTGCTGTCAGCGCTGTCCTATGTCTTGCTGACAGTAGGTTCGGCACTGAGTTTTTTATTGCTGACCAGCGGTTTTATCTGAAAAGGCAAAGAATAC
>JAGLWX010000213.1 GCA_023133185.1 Fidelibacterota bacterium | reverse complement strand
AATCCACAAGTGCTTGATGTGGGAACCGGTTCGGGGTGTATTGCCGTATCCATTGCCGCGGCTTGTCAAAAATGTTCGGTTCTTGCTCTTGATATTAGTCATGAAGCCCTCGATCTGGCGCAACAGAATGCCGAACTGAATAAAGTTAGCGACCGGATACGTTTTGTAAAAAAAGATATCCTGAAGGATTTTCCCGACATGGGACGGTTTAATATTATTGTATCCAATCCGCCTTATGTTGACGGCGAGTACTGGGATAATTTGCCGGATACTGTGAAAAAGTATGAACCGGAAATCGCTCTCAAACCTAATGGGGATTCTCTGATATTTTACAGGAGATTGAGTCAATTGGCGACCAGGCATCTTACAGCCGATGGCGTCCTGGCTGTTGAGATTGGCGGGACGTACCAGGAAAAAGATGTAATCCTTGTATTAAGAGAAAATGGACTTGAAAATTTTGAAGTTATCAAAGATTATCTTGGACAAAGTCGCGGGATTTTGGCGCGCTTGAACAAATGAAAATATTATATGCATATATCCGCATGATGCGTCCCCTGAATTTATTTCAGGGTGCGATAGCTTTGCTCGTTACCGGGACGCTGATGAACCAATTTCCCGATTGGACTGTTCTTTTGCTGGCGGTTGGCATTGTTTGGTCATATACCGGCGCCGGGAATGCTTTGAATGATTATTATGATGCGGAGATCGATAAGGTCAATCGACCGGGTCGCCCGATACCTCAAGGACTAATTTCCAAAAGAAACGCCCTGCTGTTTTCGATCGTGTTGTTTGTAATTGGCACGCTCTGGGCAATTCCCCTGCTCTCGCTTGAACTGGTAATTATTTTAGTCATTGCTCTTTTCTTATTAACTGCCTACAGTATGTTTTTTAAAATGAGACCGTTATTGGGCAATGCTGTGGTCAGCTTCATTCTGGGGATGACATTTCTGTTCGCAGCCAGTATTTATGGAAATATTCGCAAAGGAGTCCCTCCATTTCTCCTTGCTTTCGGTTTCAATCTGATCCGGGAGATTGTCAAAGACATGCAGGACGTCGAAGGAGATAGCGCACAGGGCGCCCGGACCCTACCGTTGAGATATGGAATCGATATTGCCAGAAGAGTGGTTTACCTGTTTACATTCGTACTGATGTTAGGATGCTTAGTCCCTTATATGTTGAATATTTATGGTAAATATTATTTGCTGACATTAATAATTGCTGTGGAAATTCCGCTGATTTATTTCTTATATTCATTGCATAGTGATAATTCGGCGAAAAATTGCGCCCGGTTATCATCATTCTTAAAGGGCGATATATTCTTCGGATTACTGGCGATTTTTTTAGGAAGGTTTTAGATGTCAACATTCATTCATCTGCATAATCACTCGGACTACAGTCTATTGGATGGCGCTCAGACAATTGATGGTATGTTGAAGCGCATCAAAGAGCTCGAAATGCCGGCTGTTGCATTAACGGAGCACGGCAACATGTTCAGCGCTATTACCTTTTATACGGCAGCCCGGAAGTACGGAATCAAACCGATTCTCGGCTGTGAAGTCTATGTTGCTGAAAAAGACCGTTTTGATAAAAAGCCTAAAAATCATGGCGGTTTCGGATATCATCACATGGTATTACTGGCTCAGAATTTACAAGGGTATAAAAACCTGATAAAAATGGTAAGCCATGGTTATCTCGAGGGGTTTTACTACCGACCGCGAGTCGATAAGGAATTATTGATCAAGTATAATGAGGGTCTGATTGCCACAACAGCCTGTATTAAGGGCAAAGTGCAGAATCTGGCATTAAAGGGTGATTACGACAAAGCTAAACAGGCAGCCCTTGAATACGCCGAAATTTTTCAGGATCGTTTCTACTTGGAAGTGCAAAATCATTTTCTAAAGGAAGAGGAGCGCTGGTACTCGATTTCCAGGAAGCTGTCCGAAGAAACCGGTCTGCCCCGAATTGCCACCAACGATTCGCACTATGCACGGGCGGAACATTGGGAAGCTCATGACGCCCATTTTTGTCTTGGGATGGGGAAAGAATTACGTGATCCCGACCGGTTAAGATATGAACCATATGAATACTGGATCAAATCCTATGACGAAATGCGTGATCTGTTTCCCGACGATCCCGAAGTAATTGAAAACACCGTTAAAATTGCCGAGCAATGTGATCTTGAGTTGGATGTTGGAAAACATTACTTGCCTAATTTCCCGATTCCGGAAAGTGAAAAGAAAATTACCGCCGATGAATATCTGTCTGAACTGGTTAACCAGGGGTTGCAAAAACGCTATCCGGATATTACAGACGAAATCAGGGAGCGGGCGGACTATGAACTGAGTGTCATCGGGAAAATGGGTTATGCTGGGTACTTTTTAATCGTGCAGGATTTTGTCCATTTTGCGAAAACTTCCGGTATTCCGGTCGGACCGGGACGTGGTTCAGCTGCCGGTAGTATTGTGGCGTATGCGCTGGGAATTACAGACATTGATCCATTGAAGTTCAATTTAATTTTTGAGCGGTTTCTAAATCCTGACCGAATATCCATGCCCGATATCGACATCGATTTTTGTGACGAAAAACGTGGACTTGTCATTGATTACATCAAAGAAAAATACGGTGAAAAAAGCGTAACCCAGATCATAACGTTCGGAAAAATGAAAGCCCG
>JAGLWX010000212.1 GCA_023133185.1 Fidelibacterota bacterium | reverse complement strand
CCAAGGAAGAAATTCATTTCCGCTTTACAGAAGCAATTTGGTGAAGAAAATGTCTGGGTGGAAGGATGATTGCGGTAATACAGCGCAGCAAAAACGCCTCGGTGTCAGTTGATGGAAGTATTATCGGTAAAATTGATCACGGACTCGTAATTTTATTAGGTGTTTTTCGGGAAGATATTGAACCGGACGCAGACTTTTTGGCGGCAAAGATTGCCGGTTTGAGAATTTTTAATGATGAATTTGGAAAAATGAACTTGTCGATAAAGGATGTATTAGGAAGCGTCCTGGTCATATCACAGTTTACACTTTGCGGTGATTGGCGCAAAGGTCGGCGACCGAGTTATATTAATGCCGCTCCTCCCGCTAAAGGTGAAGCGCTGTATCACTATTTTATCGAT
Organism: Fidelibacterota bacterium; assembly: GCA_023133185.1. Classification (GTDB taxonomy): domain Bacteria; phylum Fidelibacterota; class UBA2242; order UBA2242; family UBA2242; genus UBA9312. The sequence continues at coordinate 16,670 of JAGLWX010000212.1, read as the reverse complement.
TGCCTGAAAAGGGAAGATTTGCCCGTGGCAACCGGGGAGTTTGGCGCAATGATGGACGTCAGCCTGGTAAATGACGGACCGGTTACATTTGTCTTCGACAGTAAATTAAAATAGAGCAGACCATTGAAAGTAAAAGAAGCCGCATATTACCGAATGCCGATAACCAATTGGCCGGAATCGGAACGACCCCGCGAAAAACTGATGCAGTATGGTCCGATGAAATTGAGTGAAACCGAGCTGCTGGCGATCATGATCCGGTCCGGCGCCGGCGGATATTCTGCGCTGGATGTTGCCAGGGAGTTGCTGCAAAAAACAGGCGGCTTAAATAAACTGGCTCAAATGGACTATAACGATATATTGCAGATGAAAATAAAAGGTTTGGGGGAAACGAAGGCGGTAACTATTGCCGCCGCGTTGCAGCTTGCCCGCCGCCTGCAGATTGAGGAATCAAAAACGCCCGATCAGATTTTACGCACATCTGAGGAAGTTGCCCGAATTTGTAGTCCTAAACTGCGGGATTTGAAAAAAGAGATATTCATGGTGTTATTACTGGCAAGCAATAATCGCCTGATAAAAGAGGTTATTGTTTCGGAAGGCGTCTTAAATGCATCGGTAGTGACGCCCCGCGAGGTGTTTCGGGAAGCTATACTCGGTATGGCAGCCGCAGTGATTCTGATCCACAACCATCCAAGTGGAAATCCTGAGCCAAGTCGCGAGGATATCCGGCTGACAAAACAGATGATCGAGAGCGGAAAGACCATGAATATTCCGGTATTGGATCATATAATCGTTGCCGGTGACGGTTATACCAGTTTTTCGGATCGGGGCTTGATGACATCGTGATAAACATTGGACTGTGCTTAGATAAAAAACGGGTAAAATAAATATTTTTAGTTGATTTAATTCCAATTGATAATAAATTCACTGTAGAAGTAGCTTTTTAAAGGAGAGAGCCATGGATTTGATGGATAAATCCGTTTTAGAATCATATTTGGAATCGCATGACGGTAGTAAGCTGGGACCGATCCTGGCAGAGATTTACCTGCAGGAAGACCGGATTGATGATATGATCAACCTGTGTCAGCAGGAAATAACCAAAGATCCGAAATCTCCATACGGTTATTATCTACTGGCGCTGGCAGAGATCAAATCAAACGAAATTGCGAATGCTATAGAGCATTTTAAACAGACCGTTTCACTGGATTCAGGTTTTTTAGAAGCCTATTACAAACTTGTTGAAATCGGGCAAGATACATTAAGCCCCGGAGTGCTGAAAACCTGCTATATTAGAATTGCGGAATTGAATCCGCTGGATGAAAATGCTCGTGCAGCAGCCGGGCAAATCAGCGAAGGTGCGGATAAAGAAGCCTTGGCTAAAATCGATTTGCCCAAAGTGACAAGGCGTTCTGTTTCTCCACAGCCTGTTCCTGAAGTGAAAGCCGAGGAAACGAAAGCGGAGCCGGAACCATTCCTTGCTGAACAGCAAGCTAAAGAGGAAATTACCGTTCCAGAAAAACCCACAGTGGAACCCAGCCAACCTCAACTAAGCGAAGAGGAAGCACATCTTGGTCCGGTAATTGAGGATGAAGTTGAACCGGTGTTGGAACCTGAGATCGAACCGAAACCGCAGCCGGAGCCTCCAGAGGAAGTGATCACGAAAATTGAGCCTGCTGAACCTAAACCGGAACCACAGTTAGAGAAACCCGCACCATCTATCGCCGGCGGAACGACTTCGGTATTAAGCGAGATGTTCAGCAAATTAAAATCCAAACCTCTGATAGAAGTTCAGAAGGAAGATTGGAACTTGCCGGTAGTAGATAGTAAAAAAACCGAGAAGAGTGATGCACCTGATGTGGCTGCTCCAAAACCTGATATAAGATTTACGGTTCCGCTCAGGGATTTAATTGATCCGAAGAAGAAAATGGATATGATCCATAAGGAAATCGGACTAAAACCAGATTTGGGTGCAGCGCCGGAAGAAAAAAAAAAGACCCCCGAAACTAAAATAGAAGAAACTCCCGCTACTGAGGCGAAGGGTACCGTATCTGAAAAAACAGCGCCTCCTACGGACAAGAAACCTCCTGCCAAAAAACCAACAACAGTTAAAAAAACAACTGCGACTCGTAAGAAAAGCAGTCGAAAAAAAAGTGCAGATACCATATCCTTTAATTCACGGGAATCTATTAGCGGCAAAATCGAACTGAAGATACCCGTTCCAACTTTTACTCTTGTTGAGGTGTTTAAAAAACAAAAATTATATGATGAAGCGCTTCAATTATTGGATGTTTTGGAAAAACGTTCCAAGAACAAAGACAAGATAGAAAAAGAGAGACAGGATCTATTACGTCTTAAGATGGAAGGATCTGAGTCGTAACGGGTTATTCTTCGGCGGGATTAAAAACAACATCGTAGCTAATATCAACAGCGCGGCTTAACATTGCCGATACCGAGCAGTACTTCTCCTGGGAAAGTCGCACTGCTTTTTCAATATTCTGCTTGTTGAGATCAGCTCCCTTGAAAATAAAGGTCATATGTATTTTTGTAAAGACACGGGGGTGTTCGGCGCTGCGTTCGGCTTCTATTTCGATATTGAATTCTTCAGCCGGCGTTCGCATTTTATTGATTAGCGATTCAATATCCAGAGCGGTGCACCCGCCCAGAGCCATCAGCATCATTTCCATTGGTTGGGAAGCCGCCTCGCTTCCGCCAAACTGTTTTTTTGAATCCAGAACAACCCAATGATTGGAGTTCCCTTTGGCGAGAAATGTTGCGCCCGATGCGCGGTGGAGTGAAACTTTCATTGCTTATTTATTACCTTTTTTAATGATTTTATTCATTGTATCTACAATCTCATCGAGATTTTGAATATTCTTTAATTTTGCAATTTCTTCCAACGTTCCCCAAGCCGGTTCACCGCACATAATACAGGCGATCTCATAGTCTTTCAGCGGGCGTACTAATTCGGGATAGTCATTTACAATATCTTCAATATCGGTATCTTTGGAAATCATGACGCCGCCTTTAAAAAAAGCGCTTAATCTTTTTCGGAAGATTCTTCCGGTTGGTCTGAGTTATTCAGATCGAGAATAATGAATAATTTTTTACAAACGTCATCGGGAAGTTGATCGCAGCTGTCGGCAACTTTATAAATATTGACGGTTTTTTTGATTTTATCGACGTAAACCTCACAGTTGCGGCAAGCTTTCAGGTATTCCTGAATCTGTTTACAGGGCGTTGAATCGAGGTCACAGCCAAGATATTCACAAACTTTCTTATAAAGTTCTTTCTGGTTTTTCATATCAAACCTTCTTCAGCAACTAATCCTTCTAATTGTACTTTAAGATAATTGCGTGCTCGCATGAGACGAATTTTTGTATTCGATGGAGTGATTTGTAAAATTTTGCTGGTATCTTCGGTGGATAATTCGTGGAGATCCCGAAGAATGAATACGGTTCGGTAATTATCAGGCATTTTTTCGACTAATTCATCCAATTTCTTCCGAAAGCGTTTTTTGCTGATCTGACCATAATCAAAAGTTGGCCATTCTGATGCCGCGGTAGAACTGATTTTTTCGATATCCGGATCGTCTATTGAAACATGCTGGTATTTGTGAGGCTTGGATTTTAGTTTCTGCAGCCCGATATTCATGGCGATACGGTACAGCCAGGTATAGAAGGATGACTTTCCCTTAAACTGATGAATCTTCCTGATCATGATTAAAAAGGTTTCCTGCAGGATATCTTCGGCGTCCTGTTCACTGTTGGTCAGCCGCAGCCCCAAATGATATATACGGTTTCTATATTCTATGACCAGCCGGGATAATGCTTGCCGATCCCCATTTTGGGCTTTGCTTACCAGTTCTGTTTCTTTTTGCAGGTCTTTCGTTTCCAAAGCGCCGTAATTTAATTAATATTATCCGAAAAACCATCGCAGATTTCGTCTCACTTGTAAAAGAGCAATTGATATTAATTTTATCGATAACTGTATTCGATGCTCTGGGTGAAATGAATGATCTTCACCTTTTGAGTCATTGCGGACAGCCGGTCTTTCACAAATTTTCGTTCTTCATCTTTTAAAAACATATTCAATCTCCTTTTCTTCTGAGCTGTTAGATGATTGAATTTGCCGTGCGTTACAGATGGGGGTTTATTTTCAATAATAACGATAGTTCACCGAATGAATCATTTTTTTCGGAAAATCCAGACTAGCAAAACCTGATATTGAGTTCTTCTTATAAAACATTAAATATTTATGGACATACATTTTTGTTGAAATATTTAACGCACTGACATCAATTAGTTAAAAGAACTAACTAATATATAAGATATACATTCTTGTTCGGTAAGTTGGTTTAGTAAAAATAAAAAATTAAAAAGATTTATGTTGATTTAAGCATGCAATTAACTATATTTAAAATATGTTATATGTTGGATATAATGTTGATTTAAACGGCGTCTTAGGCGGGGTGTTTTTTCTAAATGCATTTCAATTTTTGGGGATTTCCATTTTTATGGAGGAGGTCAATGCGTAAATCACTTTTTTTGTTGTTCCTTATTTTAGGTTTTGCGCCTGTAGTTTTTGCAGGTGTTAGCGGGAAAATAGAAGGTTTTGTTACAAATGAAGAAACAGGTTCTCCATTAGTTGGGGTGAATATTGTCATACAGGAAACCAGTTATGGCGCTGCAACGGCTCGCGATGGATTTTTTGTAATATTAAATGTACCGGCAGGTCTTTATAATGTCAAAGCGACAATGATCGGTTATCGTGAAGTAACTATGAAAGATGTTCGGGTGTCTATTGATTTAACCACGAAATTGAATTTCAAGTTGGGTACAGAAATACTGGAAGCATCGGAATCGGTCATCGTCGTCGCTGAGCGGCCTCTTTTAAGAAGGGATGAGTTTACCTCCAGAACAACAGTCAGCGCTGAGGATATAGATTTACAACCAATAGATAATTTTCAGGATATTGCCAGAAATCAAGCCGGCGTCGTTGGCAGTCATTTCCGAGGTGGAAGAACCGGGGAAGTTCTAGTTTTAATCGATGGTTTGCCAGTGAAAGATCCGGCAGGAACGTATTCAGGCAACATGGGTGGTTTTACGGCGGATATTCCTGAAGCGGGTATTCAGGAGATGGAAGTAACCCTGGGCGGTTTTAGCGCCGAATATGGTAATGTTCAGTCAGGTGTATTAAACCTGGCTATGAAAGAAGGCAGCAGTAAATATGCCGGGAGAGTTCGAGTGTCTTCCACGAATTTTGGATCCGGTCTCAATGATGTGCTAATGGGGGAACGGGACCGCTGGTTTGATACAAAATACAAGCATAAGCTCGAGAACATATACCAGCTGTCCTTGGGCGGTCCGGTCCCGGGCTCAGGTTTCTTATTTGATCAGCCGGGAGCATTAAATTTCTCGTTATCCGGTGAAATTACAGACCGGAGCCAGGGTTATTTTTTAAATCAAAACCTGTTCAAAAAATCTATTCAGGGTAAAGTGACTGCCCGTTTCGGCCAAAATGCCAAATTATCGGTAGGCGGGATATATTCTTATAAAGAGTGGGATGAATTCTATTTTCCAGCGTCGCTTTACGGCCCGGCTGATGATTATCTCATTAATGAATACGCAAAATATGAAAAGTCCGGTAGCTCTACAATAGAACACTATGTTTACGTCGATGATCCATCCAAAGATGATTATGGGACCAAATTTGATTCTTTGACACAGTTTATTGTTAGAGAAGATACCCTGATTGGAGATTCGGTGTCAACGATTTATGTTGGTCCGATGCAGGATTATTTATGGAATAAAACCCAGACAGCTACTAATCAATATATTGTATGGACCCAACAGTTATCATCACGAACCTATTACGAAGCCCGATACCAACGGTTTTATTCAAATTATCACTACGCAACTCCCGATATTGAAGACAGAGATGATGATGGGAACACAAGTGAAGATCTGGTTTGGGATGATACCCAGGATGGACCCCATCCCGAGTACCGCGAGAGAATTGACAATTACTGGTGGATACGTGGCGATGATCCGGGATACCGTGATCAATCCTCAATTACGAATACCTATAAATTGGACCTTGTCAGTCAGATGACCAATAATCATTTGGTTAAGACGGGGCTTGAATTCAACCATTATAGAATGGATGTGGAAAATGTCAGCTGGACACTCGGTTACGGGACCAATCGTCTGGATATCTGGACCGAAGACATGATCGATTTCGGTATGTATATCCAGGATAAGATAGATTACGAAGGTATAATCGCTTTAATCGGTTTGCGCTACGATTATTTTACTCCGAATGGTTTTGGCGATGAAGTCGTTTATCCGGCTGATTTCAACAATCCTTTTACATCCGTTGATTCCACCGGGGCTGCGATATTTACAGATCCTCAAGAAGCTACTGATAAAAGCCAAATCAGTCCCCGAATTGCGGTATCTCATCCGATTACTGACCGTGATATTATTCGTTTTTCCTACGGACACTACTTTCAGCGTCCCGACGGCTATTATCTATACAGGAATCTGAGTTACCAGGCGTTAACAAAAACGGGAAATTATGCCGGTAATCCTGATCTTGTACCGGAAAAAACGGTTGCCTATGAGATTGGCGTTGAACATCTGTTTACAAATGATATAAAATTTTCCGTCAATGGTTATTATAAAGATGTCACGAATCTGATGAACAATTATAAATATATTTTGGAAAAATTTTACGGAAGAGAAGTGCGTATCTTTGTCAATGCCGATTATGGAAACATGAAAGGACTCGAATTTTCATTTATCAAGAGACGGGGTGATTTCTGGGGTGGATCGGTGAATTATACCTTTTCGGTTGCAAAAGGGCGCAGCTCCAGTACAACCAGTGGCGCCGGCGCTTTTGACAGTGAACGCCGCTTAAACGTTCTGGATTTTGATCAAACTCATACGGTGAATGCTAATATCACTTTCAGGACTCCTGATCGGTTTGGAAAACTGTGGGGCAACTGGTTAGCTAACTTCCAATATGAGTATGGAAGTGGTCTGCCATACTCATCCTATGGAACCGGGAAAGTGAACGATTTGCGGATGCCGTCAACAACGAATACTGATCTTCGGATCAGCAAGCAGATTGATGTATTACAGACGACACTCTCATTGTATATGGATATATTTAATTTGTTCAATAATCAGAATGTGGAATGGCTGGGCAGTTCCTATTATTATCAGATCGGTGAATCAGAAGGTGATGCCGCCGTTGTTCGTCTTGAGGGTGTGACCGGAGACTATATTCGTAATCCACAGGTGTATAATTATGAGCGTCAGTTTCGATTCGGAATATCGATACAATTTTAACATTGAAAAAATAATTTTTCCGGAGGATATTAATGAAGTTTAATCCTTATAAAACATTAGCGATAATTCTGATTTTAATTGTTATGGGAGACTTGGTTTTATTTGCCGCGGACCAGAACTATCAACCGCGTATGCTGGAAAAACCCTCTGGGATTCAGGAATCGCCGGTGGTTGCAAATGACTGGAAATTTCATAAGATCGGCGCTCTTTGGACACGAGTAACAAATTTTAGTTATATGGGTGATGATGCCTACGAAAACCGGACACCTTCCTGCGATTACCCCGGTGGTTCCGGAAATTCATATTTGTATCGCGGCACGCTCTGGCTGCACGGATTTGTAGATGGTACGTTCCATTCATCAATGGGTGAAGACACGGAATTCGCACCGCTGGATTCTGTATATCTGGATACTTTAAATAGTATCAGAGCCGATCAGGAAACCTATACCCGTTATTATGATGTCTACGCGCCGGGAGCCTCGGCCCATTTTCCGCTGGGGCTGGAAGTGGTTGAGAGGACCTATGCGTGGAGCGCCAGCTATGCGGGCGACTTCATAATTTATGAATATACCATTAAGAATGTCGGAATAGACACAGATGGTGATCAGTTGCCCGATACACCCCGTTATATTCAGGATTTTTACTTTGGTGTAAGACTGGATGGGGATGTATCCAAACTGCCAACCTGGGGTGCTGAAGACAAGTATTCCAATCAAGACGATTGGGTCATGTGTAATTCACAGTGGGACTGGCTCGAAAGAACTCCTCAAATGGCAGGCTACGATCATGGCCTGACTGCGGAAGATGCTGACAGCAGTATGGTGTTCATGTTTGATTATGACAATCCTTATTATCCTTCAGAGTATACTTATGAAGACGTTGTGATAGATGATGACATGGGAAACCCGGGAGTTGATGGAATTCTTCAATCACCGGGGTTTTTAGGGATAAAAATCCTGAAAACCGAACCGGAGATGAAACCCAGTTCGTTCCATGTTTGTCATATCTACGAAGATCCGGCGACAGATCAGGAGACGTGGGACAGGATGATCGGTCAACCATTTTTCGAAGATATTACTAAATATAAAGGGACAGATGAACCATTTCCGGCATTCGACTACCGCGGAATTTTTACCTATGGTCCCATTGATACATTATCCACAGGTGATTCTGTTATTGTTACCATGGCGCTGGGGGTTGGCAGCGATCCCGACAGTGGCAGCATTTACAGTATGAAGAAGCTGGTTGAGATCATGAAAGTTGCCCAGTTTATTGTTGATAATGATTATGTGTTAGCAGTTGAGTCCCCAACCGCGCCGAAGCTTGAAGTAGATGAATACGTGGTAGATGGCTATACAAAAGGTGTTACGCTGACATGGGACAACCTGGCAGAAAATCATGCTTATTTTCAATTTTATAAGGTTTCAAAGGGTGCTAAAAAATCTGATGGCAGTATCGCTTGGCAAACCATAGCCACCTATTATGATACTGTTGGCAGTACATCCTGGCCGCCACGAGCCGGGGCTACATCCGGTACATATGAAATTATAGATACTCTGGTGACAAACGGTTTAATTTATCATTATACAGTCCAGGCATTTACCGAAGAAATTAACGATCCTATTCCTCTCGGTCAGGCTTATAGCCAGATGCTTGATGGAGACAGCTATAGGGTGATTGCTCCATCAAATCCGGTTGCAACCGAAACGCTAAATAACGTTAAGGTTGTTCCGAATCCTTATATTGGCAGTGCGAAGTGGAATAATCCTGCACCCAGTGATAATTTTGCCTGGGAGCATCGCATACAGTTTACATATCTGCCTTCTGACGCCACGGTTAAAATATTTACATTGGATGGTGACTTTGTGGCCGAAGTGAAAGCCAATACGTCAGTTGTCGTGGGCGAAGAATTCAATATTGCCAGTCAGAGCGTTGCCGAATGGGATTTGATGACACGCAACAATCAGGAAGCAGCTCCGGGGATATATATGTATGTTGTCGAATCACCGACGCTGGGTGAAAAAATTGGAAAATTTGTAATTGTAAGATAAAAGGAATATGAAGATGATTAAGAAAATCCGGATTGTCTTTTTTATCGTATGTATAGTGTTTTCTGCCAATATCAGAGCAGATGAATTTGCCCCGGTCGGTACGGCAGTCGCACAATTTCTTGAAATCGGGCTCGGCGCCCGTGCCACGGGGATGGGTGAAGCGATTACCGCAATAACGGATGATGCCGGTTCGGTTTTCTGGAATCCGGCCGGACTCGCTGACGTCGATAGTCGCAGTCTTTTTTCTGCTTATAATACATGGCCAGCCGGTATTTCCATTGGCGGGCTTTCAGCCGCAATGAAATTAGGCAATATCGGAACTTTCGCTGTCAGTACAGTTTATCTGATTACCGATGATATGGAAATTACCACAATTGATTTCCCCGATGGAACGGGAGAATATTTTAATATTTCCAACTATTCCCTGGGGGTGACCTTTGCCCGGTATTTAACCGATAAGGTTTCTGTTGGACTGACCACAAAACTGGTTCATGAAGGATATTGGGATTATTCCTATTCGACCTGGGCTGTTGATATGGGAACGCTTTATCGTACGGGCTTCCACGGGATGAACATTGCAATGTCCATTTTACATTTTGGACCTGAAGTAAATTTTAGTGGAGATTACATTGATTACAGTGATCCCAAATCCTATGACGCTCAACCTGATCCGGAGCCTAAAGCTTTCGAAAAATATTCGTTACCCATCAATTTCAGATTTGGTGTCAGCATAAATCTGATTAATACAGGCACTCATCGATTAATTTCTGCTTTTGATATGGTTCATCCGAATAATAATCTGGAACAGTATAATCTGGGTTTTGAATATTCGATGAACAGGATGTTTTACTTGCGAAGCGGCTATCGGTTTAATACAGATGAAGGCGGTCTGTCATTAGGGTCTGGCATTAATCTGAAAATGGGTGAGAGCTTTAATATCCGGACGGACTATTCCTATGCGGATATGGGTATATTAAAATCCATTCACCGATTTTCAGTAGGATTTGATTTTTAAAAAATGTTTTGTTAAATCTCTAAAAAGGAGGACGTATGTGTAAGAGAAATGTTACATTAATTTGCATGGTTGCAGCATTTTTGCTGATGACGACCGGTCTTTTCGCGATTAATGGGTTTGACCGTGTCGCGGAGATTCCGGTACCGGAAGCCACGCTGAACAACGGCGGTGTCGGGATTATGATATCCGGTGTTGATGTCGATGGCGACGGCATGACTGAAATCTATCTGGTGAATGACAACTGGAACGACGGGCCGACGGAAGTTATTCCACGCATTTACAAACTGGAGTACGATGGTTCGGCTTGGAATGTAGTATGGAGTGCCGTGATTGATCCCTTTTATCAGAACACCTGGCCCTGTCTGTCCCTGGCAGATCTTGACAAGGATGGTAAACAGGAACTGGTTTGGGGACCGGTGAATAGTACTTCCGTTTCTGCAAATCCCGATCGTATTGTTGTTTACGAGCATGCTGGTGGTGATGTGTTTGGGATTGACAACGGTGATGGTACCTATTCGCCTAACTCTACCTGGTCGATAGTAACCGAGGACAATGTCAATCTGCGCCCAATGGACTGGGAGATTGTAGATATTGACAACGATGGAACCCTTGAAATTGTTTTTGTTGACCGCAAAGGAACTTCGGGCGAATACTATTTTGGTGTCTGTTCAGTAGATAATATTCCGGATAACGCTGATGGTTCGGAAACGTGGACTCTGGAAATGAGCGGCAAGGATTTCACTTTATCATCAGGGATAGAGAACAAATGGGATATTGCGGTAGTAGGCAATAATTTTTATGCCTTTTGTGAAGTTGAGATTTCGAAGTTATCCTGGAATGGTTCATCCTGGAGTTATACGGCTCTCTCGCCACTGGCTGGTGGTTCGCCGGTTCAATCTGCACAGGTAGTTGACCTAGATGGTGATGGTGTTGAAGAAATTATTTGCGCCGTGTACGACTGGGGCGATGACAGCAAAAAAGCAGTCATGCTTCTTCAGGAAGACGGCGAAACTTTGAAGCATACTGAATTAATTAATATGAGTGCCTACTGGTCATCGGGTTCACGTGGAGCCTGGGGTGGTGCGTCTGGAGACATCGATCAGGACGGATACCTGGATTTTGTATTTGGTTCCCGGGGTGGTGATGTCAATGCCCGGATTTTTAAATTCTCATATTTAGGTGGAGATATCACAGATTCGATGAATTACGGTCTTGCTGTTATTGATGAAGAATACGGATCAGACGGTATCTGGAGCGTCGTAAATATCAGCAACATTGATGATGATCCGGAAATGGAAGTGTTATATACATCCAGTGCTACAATGGGCGGTTTGATATCTTCAACAGCACCGATTGTTGTCCTTGATTATAACGGAATCGTAGGTGAACCTGATGATATTGTTATCGCCGGTGAAGTGCTGTTAAACGGCGCAACACCGGAAGGTCTTGGTTTTAAACCGGGTCGTATTATTGATGAGAACACTATCTGGTTTGCCGGTAACGGTGGAAGTGCCGTCGGAACGTATGTGTTTAGATCAGTAGATCGTGGAAACACCTTTACCCACAATGCTACCGCAATCCCCGGCCGCATTGCTCAGATGGATGCCTTTGATGAAAACACTGCCCTTGTTGCTACTGCTGAAGGTAAAATCTACAGAACAACCGACGGCGGACAGATATTCACTGAAGTGTATTCATACACTATTTCGATAATAGCTCCGGGGTGGTTTGACGGTCTGAGAGTTCTCAATGAAAATGTTGCAGTTGCATTTGGCGATATGGAACCTAATGGTAATATGCACTTTGTGCGCACTGAAGATCAAGGCGCTAACTGGACAGAAATCACTGGTATCGATTACCTGAATTCTGCTTATGGTTATTATACTTGGGGACTTGCCTCATGCAATATCGGTGAAAGCATCTGGTGTGCCGGTTTGACATCGGAATACGATTCCGGTTATGTTTTTCGTTCCTATGATGCCGGTCTGACCTGGGAGAGTTTTGCGATTCCCGACACGATTATTCAAAAATACCCGCGTGCAATCACCTTTGTGGATGATGATCATGGTATGATTGCCGATCGTTATGGTGCAGTCATCATGTCCAATGACGGTGGCGCAACCTGGTATCAGGGAACCCAGCCCGATACTGCATCCGCCTTGTGGGTGAATGGTGTTGTAACTGTTCCGGGTACCGATGTGATCTTTGCCCTATCGGATAATGGTGTCTATTACACATCAGATCTGGGTGCAACCTGGAGAAAGATGGTAACACCGTCAGTCACCGATGACGATTATTATACATCAGCTGTTTTTCTGAATAAAGATTTTGGATATTTCTTTACGGATGGAGGTAAAGTATTACGTTTTGAAGGACAGCTTGTTAGCGGTATAGTCGAGTCTGACACAAAGGTACTGAACAAGTACAAACTACATCAGAACTACCCGAATCCGTTCAACCCAACTACGACAATTGCATTCGATATTCCTGTTTCAAAGCATGTTCGCTTAATAATCTACGACATGCTGGGATGTGAAGTAATCTCTCTGGTTGACAATGAATTACAGCCGGGTAAACATTCGGCTATCTGGAATGGTAAGGATAAATACGGACACAATGTATCTACAGGTATTTATATTTATCAATTACGGACTGAAAATATCACGAGGTCCAAGACCATGACGTTTATTAAATAAACAAAACAGCGTGAATGAATTAAAGGGGGCAAGGTCTATCGCCCCCTTTTTCATTACAAAAAGAAGCCTCGGAATTACTCTTCCGAGGCTTTGTTTATATATGTTATTTCAGGTTAATACAGGATAGAAAATGTCAGCATATTGATCTGTTTCAATACTCCGTAATCAACATAGGCATAGTCGATCTTAACCTTAAAACTTGGGCTAAAAGCATGTTTCAAGCCTGCGCCCAGGGACAAACCACCTGCTCTGTCAACAGCGAAAAGTGTCCGCCAACCAGCCCGAAGGAAAAAACGTTCGATCAGTGAGAATTCACCGCCAACATTGATATACTCAGAATTATCGCTAGGATGTAGCGCATCCACAGCCCAAGTTAAATTCACATGTTCGCTGTGACCTATATCACCGGATAAACCAACACGGAAAGTTAGTGGAATTGCCCAGTAACTAAGCTCATAATTTGCCGGAATTTGATCGTTATTGCCGTACAAAATCGGATCCGGGTCCGCGAAAAAGCGTACGTCACGTCCGTCGAGACGTAATTTTCCCCCGAAATTTGTAATCGACATACCGAGCCTGATGTTCTTGTATGGTATGATGAATAAAGAGCCAATATCAATAGCCATTGTTGAAGCAGACATGTGCCAGATTTGCTGGTAGATATATTTAGCGCTACCACCGATGGAAAAGCGATCTGTTAGATTCCTGGCGTATGATAAACCGAAACACATGTCCCTGGCAGAGAAATTTTCGCCGGTACCATTGGGTTTCAATTCGGTTCGTACAACCATATCGCCATAATCCAAGATGGTAATATATCCAGCCACGACGCCGCTTGATCTTAAATCCATAGCCGCAGAAGCATGAAGTATTTCTGTTCCGGCTAACCAATTGCTTTGTGAGAAGACTACTTCTTGAGTATTATATCGAGATAAGCCGGCAGGATTCCACTGAATTGCTGATAGATCAACCGGATTTGCGACGACACTTTCGCCCATTCCCAAAGTTCTGGCGTGCGTACCTAATTTTAAAAATTGAGCGGCGGTTGTACCGGTTTTTGTTGTTCTACGTTCTTGGGCATTTATGCCTGACAACACAAAAATAATAATAGCCGTTAAAATATATATTCTTCTCATTTTATCACCGCTAATTTTCCCGTTATTTCTCCAAGACCGGAGCCTGATGCATCTATGTACCAAATATACACTCCGTATGCAATTTCCATATTTTCCTTATTCAGTAAATTCCAGATCTCACTGCCATCCCAAAATGTTTTATCATGCTGAATTGTGTCAACCAATTCACCTGTAATAGTAAATATTTTTATAATGCATTTCGGCGGCAAGTTAATAAACTGTACACGGCGTTCGCCGCGACCGCTGGCATAACCTGTTTTGGGTTCCCAGATTGCCTGAGCGCAGTAAGGATTTGGCACTACCGCAATTCGCTTTAATGGATTATTTACACTGCTTCTATCATAAATAGCAGATTTGGTTGTAAATGTGAATTCATCGTCGGTAGTAAATGGCCGTCCAATCTGAACATGGAAAACATCTCCGCTTTGAGGATAAACAGGATCTTCTCCAGCTGTTTTCTGGAATGATACTTCCCACGTTTTATAAGCTGTGTTTAATTCAGGTTCTGATAAAATACCAATTTTTGTTTTATCAATATCAAATTTCTTTGCTATAGCACCTACCAAATAGAATGGCGCTTCGGTAATACTATCTGCATACGTTACGTCATAGATATTGAATGGCGCATATTGATTAAATATTGTAGCGCTCTCAATCCGGGTTGAATCCCATTTAATATCATAAGAGTGAGGATATTTAAAACCTTGTTGGTTACTGCCTTCATCCCATAGGCGGACAATATGCTTATAATTTGTTTCTCCCTCCAGCCAACCGGTTCGGCTATCATCAATTCCTATAGTATCGTCCTCGATATATATACGGATTCCATCAAATGTTGTTGCGCCATCTTCACCTTTGAAATACCGATTTTGCCAGACAGGTTGATAATTATACCTCAAATTAACAATTTTGCTGATCATGCTCTGATCAAATCGGATCCGGCTAA
Organism: Fidelibacterota bacterium; assembly: GCA_023133185.1. Lineage (GTDB taxonomy): Bacteria > Fidelibacterota > UBA2242 > UBA2242 > UBA2242 > UBA9312. The sequence continues at coordinate 1,477 of JAGLWX010000212.1, read as the reverse complement.
GTAAATCATTAATTTCGTATAAATCGCTTGATACAGGAATTTCATTTTCTGATACATTCATATTTACTGGATGCAATTTTGAAATTTGGATCCATTGATCGTTTACAACCGTAATAATTTCTTCATATTCAGTCATTTCAGTCACAAACATTACAGTATCAGCGGCGCCGGTTATGGCATCGCCGAAGGTAATTTTATAACTTACATTATCTCTGATGGCTCGCTGATCCAGATAATGAACTTCAAGCTTGCCTGTGGCGGGACCGCTACGTTTCACATTTCCGACAAAAGAAGCGGCAATAGTACCCGGTGCATAGGCGTTAGGTGTTACTGAAATAGTATTTATATCGGTCTCCAAAATTCCTGTAAAAGCATCTTCATTGATAATTTTCGTACATTCAGTGGGGGGAATATCAATAGTGCCGGTTGTGTCGCCAATATCATAAGAACAGACTGCATAATAGTAAGTTACACCGTTTGTCACTGTAGAATCTATGAACTCATGTTTTAGTCCGGTGTTGTTGCCCAGATTAAAGTGTAATCCATTTATACCCACATAAGATTCACCTTTAATATGATCGTTCAAGTCAAAACGTGCAAGTGGTTGCCATAATGTTTGGATACCATAGTTGTCGGTTATGTTATAGATTTCATTAAATCCGGGATCGGTCGAGCGATAAATAGAATAACCCTGAAAATCATATCCATAAGCCGGGTCCCAGGAGCTTTCAGCAAAATCATCCCAGAAAAGCGTTACTTTACCGTCGCCGGGAACTGCAGTTAATTCCGGTTTATCAGGAGCTTTTGCAAATCTGTAACCGCTGTCATATATTTTCTGAGCGACTTTAGCGGTATTAAAAAGGTCATACTTATTTTCTCCCAATAAAAGGGCAATAGAATATCTCTGAGTGTCGCCGGCTTTTAACGGAAAGTAACCAGAGCCGTAAAGGAAAATATTATCGGCATTTTGCTGAATATCTGTAAATGCGTTTTCCTCGCCAACTTCAGTGTATGGCCTCATTCGACGCCAGATGCTGTTATCATTTTTAATAGCGTCAGAACCATATTGATAGGCGTTGAAACTTGTGAGACCAATCATATCAGCTTCATCGAGATCGTTTGTTTCGAAGTTTGGCTCGCCCGGTTCTAGTGGATTATACGGATTGCCGGCAGTAGGAATCCCGTCGCCTTCTCCTTCATCCGGCCCGGGATAGTCGGGATGATCAGGACCAATGCCGTCAACACCGACATCGTCGGTCTCCGGGTTCCAGTTGCCATCATCGTCAATACCGTTGAACATAGACTCATCTACCATGCCATCGCCGTCATTATCAATTCCATCGTAAGGATTACCCGGGCTTTCGAGGAACATATAACCTAGCCAGCCGGTTTTACCGCCCCAATCACCTTTGTTATCACCATCATATCCATAGACCATATTAATATCTTTATCAAAGTAGGCCCAGTCATCGGTAAC
>JAGLWX010000211.1 GCA_023133185.1 Fidelibacterota bacterium | reverse complement strand
AAATTGTTGACGGGAAATTGGTTTCGATGAAATTGGAAACGGAAATGGGATCGAACAAATTCAAATATAAAGGTTCGATCAATAATTGGGATAGTGGATTGAACGGTTATACAATACGGATCATTCCCAAACATGAGGCGCTCATAAACCCTTTTGAAGATGGATTAATTCATTGGTTTGAGGGGTAAAAGACTATAAATTAGGCGCATAATTTTATGATTAAAGCATTATTAGAAAGTACCACTGAATGAATATCCTGAAAAATGATGAGGCAATTCAGCGATTAAAAAATGCGAAACGGATAGCAGTTTTAACCGGAGCCGGTGTATCCGCGGAAAGTGGAATACCGACATTTCGAGGCGAAGAAGGTCTTTGGACGAAATTATCACCTCATGAGATGGCAAGCTTCGAAGCCTTTTATAACAATACCGCCATTGTTTCGGAATGGTATCACCACCGGCGTGAAATTATCGATAAATCTAATCCCAATCCGGGTCATTATGCCCTTAAAGAACTTCAGGATTTGACGGAAGATTTCAGCCTGATAACCCAGAACGTTGATGGCTTACATCAGCGCGCCGGCAGCACAGATGTCATAGAACTTCACGGTAATATCATGGAAAATTATTGTATCAATTGCAATCGGCAATTTTCTCATGAAGAATTTGACGAGATCTACCGGCATAATTCCAATCATATCCCACACTGTTTCTGCGGTGGATTGATCCGTCCCAATGTAGTTTGGTTTGGCGAACAATTACCAGAAGAAAGTATAAAGAAAGCTTATCAAGCGGCGATTCGGTCCGAAGTCTTTTTATCAGTTGGCACTTCAGCGCAAGTCGCTCCCGCTTCTGATTTACCTCGCCATGCTAAACAGAATGGTTCATACCTGATTGAAATTAATCCCAATCAAACGGCAATCAGTGACATTGTTAGTCTTCGTTTCGAAGGTCTTTCGGGAGATATTTTACCAATGTTCGTTGAAGATTTAAAAGAGATTTTATCTAATAATCGGCAAACGGTTCGTTAAAAAATTCGATTGTGAAAATATTGTTAAAAACGCTTCAAAATATTTCAATAACCTTAATTATTGGTTTTTTTATCCTATTCTCGCATCGCTGCGCATATTTCAATACGTTTTATAACGCCGAGCAATATTTTAAAGAAGGCAAAAAGGAGCTTGAAAGTGCAGAGGATGGAAAAATTTCTATCGGTATAAGGAAAAAATTTAACAGCGCCATAGAAAAAGCGAATAAAGTAATTGCCAATTATCCCGATAGCCGCTGGACAGATGATGCATCGTATATAATAGCGATGTCAAATTATTATAAGATGGACTTTTCGGCTGCCAAAAGAAATTTTGAAGAATATTTTGCAAACTATCCTGCCAGTGAATTACGTCCGCAGGCAGAGATATGGTACGGACGCTGCCTCTGGAAACTTGGTGAGAAAGAGCTGGCTTTACATCAGTTAAACCGATCGGTGCGACGGGTAAAAAATCCTGAGATGAAAGCAGAAATATTTTTTGCGATTGCAGAACTCTATCAATCCTCGAATACCCTTGATTCTGCGCTGCAATATTACGGAAAAACGACTAAGACCGGACGCGATCTGCCGATAGCCGCCCAGGCACAATTTAATATTGCGGAGATTAATCTGTTAAGGAATCAGATAGACCTTGCAATCGATAACCTGAAAAATGTTAGTAAATATTCTCCCACCAATGAATTAAAAGACCGGATGCAGATTCTGCTTGCACGTATTTACCGTGAATCGGGCAAGTTTGATGAAGCACGTGAACTGATCAATACCAAACTTAACAATATTAGCAATGAAAATATCTGGGGTGATCTCGAATACCAATTAGGACTGCTATATATTGCCGAAGACGATTTTGAAGCGGCGTCCTTACGCTTTAGCCAAATTACCGAAAAATATTCAGGAAAACCTGTTTCAGCAGAGGCATATTATCAGGTGGGTATTTTAAATATGGTTCATTTTCATGACTATGATAAAGCCCAGAAACAGTTTTCACAGGTCAAACGTGAAGATAAGAATTCCCGGTACGCATTTGACGCTCAGAATAAAGCTTCGGAGATCAAACGGTTTTTCAATATTCAAAAGCAGCTTAAGAAGGCGTGGGAGATAGTAGAGCCTTTTGATCGATCTCTAAGAGGTATCGTTGACAGTACCCAAATCACTATAGAAGATGACGCCCGTCCCGAAGACCTAAAAAAAGCTATCGAACTTCATGAAGAAGAGCGACGGAAAAACATCGATACTTCAGCAGTATATAATGATTACTATAAATCGCTTTATGAAATAGCCGAACTCTATTATTTTAACTTTGAACAGGTTGATAGCGCTGTTACATATTTTCATAAAATTAATAGATCCAAATATTTTAACATGTTTCGGGATAAGACATTATACGCCCTTTATTATATGTTCGATGATGAGGGGGATTCAATAAAGTCTGGTGCATATCTGGATACACTCAGGTTGCTGTACCCGGATTCGCCGTATTTAGCGTTTATTGAAAAACGTGAGACCGTAATACCCTCTGAGGAAATAATGGCGCGTCAACTGTTTTGGGATGGTGAAAAGTTATTTGAGGTCAATGTTGATTCATCGATAGCTGTTTTTAATTCCATATATACGCAATATCCCACAACCTATTACGCTGAAAAAAGCGTGTTGAGTATTGCCTGGATATATCATCACAAATATTATGATCTCGATAATGCGATGAAATGGTACGATACATTTATCAATCAATATCCTGAGAGTGAGAATATCAATTTTGCAAAACCTGAATACAATACACTCAATGATATTTTACTGTCTTTGAATGCTCCGCCGCCTGATACAACATCCCTGGAGCAGGAGGATTTAGAAGAGGAAACTCCCGAAGAAGACGTTCCAATAAAAGAAGAACAATCGGAAGAACAATAAATAAATTGCCATTTTAATAATGAAATGTGTCACTATCGGAATAGTCCAGTCCAATCAGAAAATCGCTGATCAAATATTTCTTGCCACGATTGAAGTCCTTGAAATAGCCCGACAATGTTTGCCCGGGCAGTTCGTTAATATTTATTTCCCCGATTCTGTAAAATTATTTCCAAGACCCTTTAGTATTGCAGGCGTTTCGGGAAAATCGATCTTAATATTGTATAAAGTTATCGGTTCACAAACAACGCTGATGAGCAGGTGGCAGATGGGGCATCAGATAAAATTATTAGGACCTCTTGGTAACAGTTTTACTATTTCAGAAGATAAATCCATTGAATACATTTTATTGGCAGGAGGCGTTGGCGCTGCGCCGTTGATGTTTTTTCGTGACGAATTAGTAAAAAGGAATATCAAACCGCATTTTTTTATTGGCGCAAAAACGAAATCCGAGTTGCCGATTATTGAGGATGATAAATCCGATTTAATTCTAACGACGGACGACGGCTCAAAAGGATTTAAAGGCACAGTGATAGAACATTTCGAAGATTTTCTAAAAAATATCAGGCATCCTGTTTCTCTAAATGTCTGTGGACCGGATTCGATGATGAGCGCATTAAAGAATATCTCATTTCCCGATAATGTCACAATAAATGTATCATTGGAAAAAACCATGGCGTGCGGATTGGGCTTATGTCAGGGTTGCGTGGTGAAAACCACGTCCGGCAAATATAATGGACATTATGCCCTCGTTTGTAAAGATGGTCCGGTATTTAACCTTAACGATGTAGAATTTGATGAATGATTTATCAATAGATCTTGGTAAAGGCTTGAAAATAGCGAATCCGGTTTTTACGGCGTCGGGAACCTTTGGCTATGGTGATGAGGCTTCTGAAGTTGTTGATGTTAATCGCTTCGGAGGTATAGTCACCAAATCACTAAGCCTGGAACCACGAATCGGTAATCCGCCTCCCAGAATTGTTGAAACTCCTTCGGGCATGATAAATTCAATTGGTCTGGCGAATATTGGTTTAGAAGCCTTTTTGAGAGAAAAAGCGCCGTATCTGAGTCAGCTAAGCTGTAAGGTTATTATTAATATCGCCGCCCGTACAGAAGAAGAATTCTGTGATGTTATTAAAGCGCTTGACAATGAAAAATGGATTTCCGCCTATGAGATCAATGTTTCCTGTCCGAATGTGAAAGAAGGAGGGATAGCTTTTGGTACGGATCCGGACGTTCTACGGCATCTGACACAGAAATTACGAGATAAAACAGACCGTTATCTAATCGTCAAATTATCGCCGAATGTTACTAATATTGCTCAAATGGCGGAAATCGTTCAGGAATGCAATGCTGATGCGGTTTCGATGATCAATACGTTATATGGAGCAGCGATTGATATTCACACACGCAAACCGAAAATCAATACCGTCATTGGCGGTTTATCGGGACCGGCGATAAAACCGGTTGCTCTGGCGCACATTATCAAAGCCCGAAAAGTTATTGATATCCCGATTATCGGTATTGGCGGTATCAGTAATGGGGAAGACGTTATTGAATTTATGTTAGCCGGCGCATCTGCGGTTCAGTTAGGAACAGTAAACTTCTATAATCCCTGCGCTATCTACGAAATATTAAACTTTATAGAGCAATATATGACACAATACAACCTGACATCATTACAAGAAATTATCGGACAGGCGCTGGTATGAGAAATTTGATTATCATTGGGATAATATTCATGTTTTCCTGTACGTCGGCGCCGCGATATCACTATTCGCCTCAACCGGCAAAACCAAAAAATTCATCCGGCCAAAAACAATCAAGACAAAAACCTCCGCCATTGCTGATCAAAGGATCTCAGCATACTGCTGTATTTACGGCTTCATATTACGGTCATAACGATGGATTTCACGGGAAAAAGTCTGCCAACGGTGAGATATTCGACAAAAATGCAATGACTGCCGCCCACAAGACGCTGCCCTTTGGAACGGTATTAAAAGTAACCTATTCAAAAACAGGAAAATCCGTGAATGTCAGGATAAATGATCGCGGACCTTATATTGCGGGACGTGATATTGATCTATCCTACGGCGCCGCGGTAAAACTCGGGCTAACTATACATGGCGTCGGAAAAGTACGCGTAACCGTAGTCAAATGGGGAACAGGAGAGACCAAACATCATGAATAACTTCCATCACAACTGGTGTGGACAACGAAGCATGCTCCAGCAGGAGTCCCGTTGGGAAAAGATGATCCGTAGGATTTCTGAAGGAGTAATGGGATATTGTATTGTCATTCGCTGCGCTGTCACTTTACAATTGAATGACAACTTAATGACTATTGAATGACCATTGAATGACTAATTACCAATGATATCGAGATTACTATAAACTTTTAATCACTTTTAACTTTCATATAAAGGATAAAGGGATGACAAATTTTACAACGAGAATGATCATCAATGTTCTGGGAATTCCGGCAATTCTACTTTTAATACGGGCAGGAGGACCATCTTTTGCCGTGTTTGTCGGTTTGGTCGCTGTTCTCGGACAGATTGAGTTCTATAACCTGATGCGGATGAAGGGCTTGCAACCCTGGGTAATCGGAGGTATCGGAACGGGAATTGCCTGGATTGCGGTTTCTTATTATTCTCCGGGACTTCTATATCCACTGATGATGCTGATCTTTTTATTATACCTTGCTATTATCCTCTTCAAAAATATTGAAAATACGACCGTCAATACTGCGGTTACAATTTTAGGATTTCTCTACCTGCCTTTTATGCTTTCCATTTTAATTGTATTAAGAGAAATACCGAGGCAATTTGGCGGCGATTACCTGGAAGGAAGCAGACTGCTAATGCTGATTTTTGCGGCAATCTGGATTTGCGATTCGCTGGCTTATGTCTTTGGAAAATGGCTGGGGAAAAAGAAAATCGCACCGACTATCAGCCCCGGGAAAACCTGGGTGGGTTGCATCGCCGGGTTTATTGGTGCAATCGTGACAGTTATCATTTTTTATTACCTGGGGTGGAAACCGGAATTTATAGGTTTTAGCGATATGTTGGTTATCGGCGTCATAGCAGGGATATTCGGACAGGCGGGAGATTTTATCGAGTCGGCATTCAAACGTGATGCAGGCGTCAAAGATTCCAG
>JAGLWX010000210.1 GCA_023133185.1 Fidelibacterota bacterium | reverse complement strand
CGGCAATACGCTTTTTATCGATGAACTTGAAAGTCTCTAACACATATTTCTGTCCGGCAATTAAATCCTCAAATACTTTACCACCCCAGTCCTTGGAAATCTCATCGGTAAATTTCTGTCCGTAACCGGTGCTGCCCCGTGGATTGATCATGATCATAACATAACCCTGCGCCGCCCACATCTGGATATTCCAGCGGTAATGCCAGCCGTCATGCCAGGCTCCCTGGGGACCGCCGTGAATAAAGAACACAGCCGGATAGGTTTTCGCCGCATCAAATAATGGTGGTTTCACTATAAAGCCGTGAACTTTTGCGCCTCCCGCTCCCACGAACCAGAAATCTTCTATGCTGTTCATGTCAACGTCAGCAAGCAGTTCCGCATTGAATTTGGTCAATTGCTGAGATTCTCCGGTTTCCGTCGAACCGACATATAACTCAAAAGGCATAGTCGTCCGTTCATGGAGATAAGCAAAAGATTTTCCATCAGGACTGATACTGATATTTTTATTATAGCCGTCTTTTACCAGTGGCGTCATTTTCCCGGATTTGATGTCCAGACGTTTGATCTGATAACGTCCTTCTTCGTCAATTTTAAGCAAAATCGACTTCCCGTCTGGCGTCCATTGATACGAATCGATCCTGACGTCCTTATCCTTAGTGAGATTCTTAAATTTCCCGCGATTTATGTTCTTAATGAACAGATCCGGTTTATCGGCTTCAAAGCCTACCCGTTTCATCGACAAAAATGCCAGGTATTTGCCATCGGGAGAAAATTGTGGATCACTGTCGTTACCTTTAAAATTACGGTCTTTGCACTTTGTTGTGATAAGTTCGAGTTCGCCACCCTCAACCGGCACACGCCAGACATCATTATTCGTACTGGCAGCAACCATCTTATCATGATTGCTGGTAAAAAACAGGTACCTGGAATCCGGCGAAAATGTAAAACCACTGGATAAGGAAATCGGGGGAGCATCGTAATCGCCGGGAGTTACATCCTTGAACACACTACTTTCGACATCCAAAACAAACAGATGGGAGCGTTTATGGTCCCACCACTCATTCCAGTGGCGATACATTAAATCATCATAGACACGGACTTTAACGGCACTCTTTTCGATTTCTTCATCTCTCATTTGAATGCAATCCTGATCGGTACAATCAGGATAAACCCGGCTGGCGAAGGCAATATATTTACCGTCAGGCGACCAGACAAACTTCTCCACTCCCGAATAATGAGTGGTCAGTTGCTTCGGGTCGGGATCATTAATTCCCTGTACCCAAATCTGACCGGATGACAGAAAAGTTAGTTGACCGTCAGGAGACCATCGCGGTGACGAGCAGGAACTTTCTTGATTGGTGAACTGGCGTAATGTCTTGCCATCGGGTGAAACAATATAAATATCCGTATGACTATTGTTCTTTGCTTCATTCATAGTCTTTACTGCAAATGCAATCCAGTTTCCATCGGGCGAAAATTGCGGGTCGCTTAACCGTTTGCAAGACACCAGATCATCAAACGTCAGGACACGTTTTTCTACAGCATTTCCCATCACGACTCCAATTATCATAATAATAACCAGCATCACCGTTTTGAATCTCATAGCAACTCTCCTTTAGTCAATCATGTTGTTTATATTGAACCGATTGAATCAACTCTTTATAAATTTCCGAACCATCTTTCAGGGTTCGCTTTTGCGTTTCATAGTCCACATGATACAGTCCAAATCGCTTATCAAACCCTTCCGCCCATTCAAAATTATCCATCAGCGACCAGTAAAAATAGCCTCTGACATCCACTCCGTCTAACATAGCTTCGTGCATTGCATCGATATGCTTAAGTATAAAATCTTTACGTAATCCGCTATCCTCTGTCGCAATTCCGTTTTCGGTAATATAGATCGGAACACCGAAAGACCTGATCATCTGCAGCGATCTATATAACCCTGCCGGATAAATTGCCCAATTCATATCGGTTTGCGGCAATTTCGGATTTGGATATGTGCGCATACGATAATCCGATTTCCGATCCAGGCGGCAAAGGTATTGCGTGTAATAATTTAATCCTATCCAGTCCAGTGTATTCGAAAGCCCCGGAATATCATGGGAGAAATTCACTACATTCCAAAGATTATACTTAAACCGTTCCGTGATGAAAGCATCAAGCACAGATTGGTTGAACAATCGATGCTGGATTTTAGCAACAATCCAATCAGGCAGCCACCATTTCCGGGCAGGATCAAAAAGCGGAATGCTATTAACGATCCCGACTCTACAGGGAATGCCGTCACCGTCGGCGTCGCTCCGGTCGATCTCGTGAAGAATATGATAAGCCCGGTGATGCGCCTGTAGAATATTTGCCAAAACCCTGGCAGCCAGACATAGATCCTTTTTACCGGGCGGGAATTTGCCAAACACCCAACCCATCATTGCATATACCACCGGCTCGTTAAATGTCGCCCAGTAATCTACATACGGACCTAATGCCTCAGCCACTTTACCGACAAAATCAGTATAATAATGAATCGCATCGGGATTCTCAAATCCTCCCCGTTCGTACAACCAGTCCGGGATCGTGAAATGATGAAGCGTCATAAAGGGAGTAACACCGGAATGCTGCAGATATTGACAAACATCAATATAATGGTCAATGGCGCTTATGTCCCACTTATTGGGTTGGGGACACACTTTGCTCCACTCCACGGAAAAACGGTATGCGTTTGCTCCAATCTGCTTTAACAGATCAATATCTCCGCGGAATCGGTTCCAGTGATCTGCCGCTTTGCCGGATCGTTGCCCATTCTTTATTCGGGGATAGGCATTAAGATCATAGGAGCGTTCCCATATCGCCCAGTCGTTCCGATCACATCCTCCTTCAACCTGATGCGCTGATGTAGTGGCGCCCCATAAAAATCCTTTAGGAAAACGCAAGCCGGAAACATCAATCTTATGTTCTTTCCATTTTACATCATTATGGCGGTAATTAAACCAGATGGTCAGAAGGATTATTGCTAAGACAACGAAGATGACGAGATTTATAATCATGGGTTTTCTAATAACATTTATACTGCATATTTACATCATAACATGCGGGGTGAAACTATCAAAGTTTCCATTAAAGGGCAAGGAAAAGTGCATAGATTTGCTGGTTACTGGTTGATTGGTTATTGGTCATTGGTCATTGGTTGCTGGTTACTGGTTGCTGGTTACTGGATTCTGGATATGGAGCGAAGCGAAATCACGATTTATCGTGGTTGGAATTGTCAAATTTGCGAATACCTTGAAAAGGTGAAATTGATGTATCGACACAACTCAGAATTGTTCTTTTTACCTTTTCAAGGTGCATTTGATCAACTGGATGCTGGATTGCGGATTGACGATTGTAGATTGATGATTTTTGATTGACATATTTTAAGGTTAAGGTTGAGGCTGAGGATGGTCGAGGGTTGCTGGTGCCTTGCCATCAGACAAATAAAACAATGTCACCCTGAGTAGGATCGAAGGGTGAAGTGTGTTACTGTTTTTAGTAGAGGACTCATCCTTCCCCGCCTGCGGTCGGGCAGGGATGAACTCAGGATGACTTTTTCAACTCTTCACTTACAATTTTCCATACATCATTTAAATTGGCAGGTTTGGTGAAAAACGGGATATTGGCTTTTTTAAGCTGCTCTTTGACAGAAGTCTCATAATATAAACCGGTCATAAGAACTATGCTCTGGTCGTACTTTTTTAACTTTATTTCCTTAACAAGTTCAAAACCATTCATAACCGGCATATCGATGTCGGATAAGATAATATCCGGTTGAATCTTTTCATAATTATCCAGCGCTTCTTTTCCATTTACGGCTGTAAAGACCTCCAATCCCTTATCCTCGAAAAATGTCATATAGAATTCCCTGACATATGCTTCATCTTCGACTATTAATATTTTCTTCTGCTTCCTCTTCGTCTTTAAAGGCAACTGAATTGTAAAAGTAGTCCCTTTGCCAACTTCCGATTCGACTAATACTCTGCCCTTATGCTGTTTTTCAATAATATCTTTCACCACAACCAGCCCTAGTCCGGTTCCTAATCCATCTGCTTTTGTCGTGTAATAAACTTCAAATATCTTATCAAGTTTTTCCTTTTCAATTCCGGAACCTGAATCCTGAATAGAAATCTCCGCAAATTTTCCATCCTTTGAAACGGAGGATCGAAGCGTGAGGATTTTTTCTTTACTGTCAGCCATGGCATGTGAAGCATTTACGATGAGATTGCGAAAAACCTGGATCAAACGATCACGGTCTCCAATCACTTCCGGAAGATCGGGATAAAAATTCTTCTGTATTTTATAATGTTTAACTTCCCCGGTCGTAATCAGGTTTTCCACGCTTTCCTCAAGAACTTCATTCAAACCCAGCAACTCCTTTTTCGGCAATGCAGGTCTGGAAAGATTCCTATAAGCAGAAGTGATGCATTTAATTCGATTTGACTCCCGAACAATTGTATTAAAGGTCTTTTTTAATTGTTCATCTAAGTCTTCCATAAGGTATAGCTGCGCCCTGCCGCTAATGACTGTAAGCGGATTATTGATCTCATGGGCTATCTTGGCGCCCATCTGCCCCAAAGACGCCAGCTTCTCAGATTGAATTAATTTGTCCCTGAGCTGTTTCTCACTTTCATATACTCGCTGTAATTTTTCATGAGCTTCAACCAAGCCCTGATGCATCTTTCGGGCTTCCTCCTCCGTTTGGTTACGCTCTTTTTCCATCTCCATATCATGAAGTGCTAACGCTATATCGTCAGCCGCCTCCTGTAAGAGTATCCTCTCCTCATCGTCAACAGAAATACCGGATTTCAGTAATATTGTAAGCAGTCCTAAAAGTCTTCCGGCATGCTTGACATGGATAACGGCGACTTCTTTGCCGATACATGCATCTTCAAAGAAACACTTCCCGCACTCCCTGGATTTATCCATGATCAGGGACTTCTCCTCTCGGGCAAGAGCTTTTTTAATGCAATTCGGATGATTACCGCTCGTCATCTGTTTGATAAAGCAGGACACCTCTGTTTTAAGACCGGAACCCTTGACAATGGAAAAGGTTTTATCATTTCCTAAGAATCCTATCCAGGCAGCATCGTATTCCCGCGCCTCTATCAGAGCATCACAAGCTTTCTGGAGAAGACGATCTCTGTCCTTCTCCGTTACAATCAAATGATTGACACTCCGGATGGCTTTAAGAACATTATTCAAGTGTTTGATATGCTCCTCTTTCTGCTTACGCTTATCAATTTCCTTTTCAATATCCAGCATCTTCTTTTCCAGTTTATTAACCAGTCGCTCACTGTAGATCTTAAAATGCTCTTTCTCTCTCCCAACAAGACTTTTCGGTTTCGGAGCAACAAGCGCTCCTTCCCTGTGATCCTTGATAACGCTCTCTATAATCTTTAGTAACTCATCCTGCTCTAACGGCTTGGTGATATACTTTTCTGCACCCATGCTCAGAGCAAACTCCTCATCCTTCTTATCCGTGTAAGTTGCGGTATAGAATATAAAAGGTATAATTTTTAAGTTAGCACTGCTTTTGCACTCTCTGCATAACTGAAATCCATCCATCACCGGCATTAATATATCGGAGATGATCATGTCAAAACGTTCTGAATGAAGTTTTTCAAGAGCTTCTTTACCATTCATAGCCGATACCACCTCGTAGCCGCTCTTTTCAAGCAAAGCCTCCAGCAGCTCGAGATTCATTTTAATATCGTCAACAATAAGGATTCTCATCTTTCTCCCCCTTCTATATTTCCCATACCTTACTTAAGCTGGTTGTCATCAGCAATTAACATAATCATCCGGAAGGAGCTTAGCCAGAACAGTTCTTTTTAAATATTCCATATCAACTGGCTTAGTTATATATTCATAAGCGCCTATCTCAAAAGTCTTTTTTGCTTCATCATTATCCCAAACAGCTGTTACCATTACTACCGGAATATCGGAGTCAATAGCCTTAATCCTCTTTAATGTCTCAATACCATTCATTTCTGGCATCATAATATCCAGAAGCACCAAGCCTGGCTTTTCCTGGTTGATCAATTCAAGCGCATCCTTTCCGCTCTGGACTGTTATTACTCTATAACCAATCTGGGTTAATTTAACTGCCAGCAGCTCCAAATTATTAGGATCGTCATCTACTATAAATACTGCCTTTTTTTTTCGTGTTTGGTCCATATTTTGCCTCCATTAACATCTTTTTACTTACCATATTGCATATCCGGCTTTCTAAGTATATACAAAGTTCAACTATTGCTCCTATAAATATTTATAATATCGCTTGACATCAGGCATTTTCTCAATGTGAAACAGAAAATCAACTAAATGTACATTATCGAATTGTTGCTTACAATAAGAGATTATCTATTTTCAACCTATTGATCGTCATACTTTTTCTGAATAGCAATTACATTATCAAAGTGCTCAAGAAAAATATCGAGAATACGAGGGTCAAAATGTTTTCCTCTCCCTTCCTTCATAATCTCAAGAGCTTTTTCATTGGAGAAAGCATTCTTATAGGGTCGCTTGCTCGTCAGGGCATCGAACACATCAGCCACTGCGCAGATTCGACCGTAAAGCGGGATTTCTTCCCCAGCCAAGCCGTTTGGATAACCGCTCCCATCCCATTTTTCCTGGTGGGACTTGGCAATATTTTCACCGACTTGCAGCAATTCCGATTCCGAGTCACTGAGGATACTACTACCCACAGTTGTGTGTTGTTTCATAATAAGCCATTCATCGTCATTGAGTTTGCCCGGCTTCAAAAGAACTGCATCAGGAGTACCTATTTTACCTATATCATGCATTGGGCTGGCATGGAGAATAAGTTCCACTTCACCGGGAGATAAGTGAAGCCCCCGGGCGATAATAGCGCAGTAATTGCTCATGCGATGAATGTGCGAAGCAGTATCCTCATCTTTGTATTCCGCTGCTATTGATAGACGGTGGATCGTGTCCAGATGTGCCTTATAAGTCCTACGCTGTGACTCAGCCATTTCTGCGAGCGCCTGACGTAGATCTGCAGTACGTTGCTCTACCTTTTTTTCCAGTTCTGCCTGATAGCGTTTCACAGTATCCTGAGCTTCTTTCATCTTAAGCAAGCTCGCCGTGCGGATCCGCAGTTCTGTTTTGTCAATAGGTTTGGTAATAAAATCATTAGCTCCGACTTCTACTGCTCGTAATCGATCCTCTTTACTCGTCAGAGCGGTTACCATAACTACGGGGATGTCGCTGGTTTCATGATCCTCTTTAATTCTCCGTGTAACCTCAAAACCATCCATCCCGGGCATCATAACATCCATTAGAATAAGGTCAATATCCAGCTTCAATTTAGCGAGGGCTTCAATACCATCACAGGCAGTTTCCGGCTCGTGTCCAAAAGATTCTATCAGATCTTCAAGCAACTCCCGATTAAGTTCTTCATCATCTACAATTAGAATACGTTTTCGATGTTTCATTATCATACTCCTTCGATAGAGTTGAGAAAATCAGATACCGCCTTCGGAAAAGTACGTGTATCTATCGGCTTCGTAAGGTGCCCTATACAGCCTGCTGCCATAACTTTATCTTTATCTCCCTTCATTGCATGAGCAGTCAGGGCAACTACGGGAATGTCCATTGTTAATGAGTCTTGCTTCAGAACCCGGGTTGCTTCCATTCCATCCATTCCGGGAAGACTGATATCCATCAGAATAAGATCGGGTAATTCGTCTCTTGCTAATTTTATCCCATCCTCAGCTGTCTCTGCCTGTAAGATGACATATCCCGCCATTTCCAGCAGGTCTGTTGCCAGCTCCAGGTTCATTGGAGTGTCCTCAACTATCAGTATCTTTTCTCCAGCCATTTTATTTCTCTCCTAAGTTTCATTTTTTACTTTTCATCTTGATCACTTTCTCAAGCTCTTTAAGTAAATCTTCCTTGCCCGAACCCGACTTCAAGGCGATTGACTGAACATTGCCATCGAGTTTTTGGCGATCCTCCTCCGTTAGGTCTTTAGCGGTGTAAACAAGTATCGGAATCTCCATAGCTTCAGAATTTGCTCTCAACTGCTGGGCTACGTCAAACCCGCTCACCTCCGGCATCATTAAATCCAGAATAATAACGTCGGGATGCTTCTTAATGGCAAGGTCTATGCCTTCCTGTCCACCGTATGCCGGCAACACATCGAATCCTTGAAGTTGAAGCATGTCTGTTAGTAGATCCACGGTCTCAGGTTCGTCATCAATGATAAGTACTGTAGTATCTTTAGTTTCTTTACCGGTTTTATTTATTACATTTTGCATGACCTCGATGAGTTTATCCTTGTTCACAGGCTTAATAAAATATTCGATGGCTCCCAAATTGAGACCGAACAGTCGGCTTTCGACTACGGAAACTATAACCACGGGAATATCTACTGTTTCAGGCTGGGATTTCAGCTCTGACAGCACGTCCCAGCCGTCTTTCTTCGGCAGCATAATGTCCAGAGTAATGGCACGAGGTTTCAGTTTCCGCGCCATTTCAACTGCCTGTACACCATCAAATGCGTTAGCCACAGCATAGCCCGCTTCAGAAAGATAGTGACTTATCAATTCACTTGCCTGTCGGTCGTCTTCCACAACAAGGATAAGGGGTAGCAAATCGTCCACGTCCTGCTGGGAAGGTAAAGGTTTCTCCGGCTCAACGGAAACTTCAATCTTCTGTTCCTCAGCCTTGATAGGAATTACAAAGGTGAAGGAACTGCCTTTTCCCTCACCCTCACTTTCAACCCAAATGCGACCTCCATGCAGCTTTACCAATTGACTTGTCAATGCCAACCCCAGACCGGTCCCTTGCTTCTGGCGGGCATAGGATGAATCTACCTGCTCGAACTTGCCAAAAATTCTTTCCTGGTCTTCAGGTTTGATGCCGATACCGGTATCCGAAACATTTATGAAAAGATCTTTTCCCTCTCGATAAGCGCTTGTTGTGATAGATCCTCCTTCAGGAGTAAATTTAACTGCGTTTGAAAGAAGATTAAACACAATCTGCTTTAACTTACGCTCATCTGCTAATATATTTAAACCCAATATCTTTTGATTAATATTAAGGTTGAGTTTAACCCCATGCTTCATAGCCTTTTCCTTAATCATAATCATACTATTCTCAAGCAGGCTGTTTATATTAACCTTAGAGGTTTCAAGTTCCATCTTGCCGGCTTCTACCTTGGAGAGGTCCAAGATATCGTTAATCAACTGTAGTAAATGGCGTCCGCTAATCAGGATATTATTGATGTACTTTGCTTGCTTTTTATTCAGTTCTCCAAAAGTTTGATCTTCCAGGATTTCAGAAAAACCAATAACTGCATTCAATGGTGTCCGCAGCTCGTGGCTCATACTGGCAAGAAACTCAGATTTAAGACGATCTGCTTCCTTAAGGCGGATGTTTGCCTGTTCAAGTTCTATAGTTTTATTCTCCAATTCATTTGTCCGCTCCTTTACCAGTTCTTCCAAGTGTTCATGGTACTTTTTCAACTCCTTTTCAGCTCGCTTACGCTCGGTGATGTCACGAACAGTAGCTTGCAAGACTGATAAACTCTTAAACGTAAAGGATTTCAGCCATACATCAGCAGGGAAATCTTCACCGTTCTTTCTTCGATGAACCCATTCAAATTTACCGTATCCCTTCTTAAACGCCTCGGCGATTTTTCGCTTAACTAAAGTTGCCGAATCTTTACCGTTCGGCTGATACGGTGGCGACATTGCGGATGGATGAATGCCAACGAGATCTTTCCTGCGCGAGAGACCGAACAACTTCAGAGTCTCTTTATTGCAATCTAAAAATCCATCTTTATCCAACAACATTATTGCATCTGAAGAAGATTCAAATAGCATGCGAAATTTCTCCTCGCTCTCGCGCATCGCCGCTTCTGCTTTGTCCCTTTCCAATTCACGTTCATGAATCTGTTCCAACATATCATTAAAGCCATCATAAAGAGTACTAATTTCATCTTTGCCCTCTTTTTTAACACGAACAGAATAATCACCTGATTTTGATATTTCTCTTACGGTCTCAGCCAAGCGAAGAACAGGATTTGAAATGGTTCTTTGCGTCAAAATTGACATCAACAGAGCAATAATCATCCCGACAGTCAAAACAATAACAGCTATTAAAATATTTTGCTCTATTCTTTGTCGAAATTGTTTCATATCCAAGCGCAATGAGACCATGCCAATAACTTCACCATCCTGTAAGATTTTTTCGGAAAGAGTAACAAAGCCGCTTTTAAATTTGTACAAATCTTCTTCTGTTTTAGGAAACGCAAATTCGGCATATCCGGTTTTGGCATATTTAGCGAAAATATTTCCGTCTGAATCATAAATCGAAGCGTTAACAATGTTCTCTTCCAGTGCAAGCGATGAAAGTATTTCTTCAGCAGCTTCATTATCTAAAAAGTTTAAAGCGGAAATACTATTGGCGCCAATCAGCTTTGCTGTAGATGTCAATTGACTTATAACAGAATTTCGAGACACACAAAGATCGTTAAAGATAATAAATATACCATAAAATAAAAGTACGATAAATGCCGTGAAAAGCTGTATCACAATCAGTTTATTTTTAATAGAAAAATTTTTAATACCGATCATTTTACTATCCTCACAATTTATTTAACTAATATAGCTAATTTTAAAAGTTGAGAACTTACTCTTAATCCAGCGCTTTCAAGTGCCCGGATATTTATTTCAAATCTTATTTTTCCTTCAACAGTGACGAAATTGATAGCAACGCCTTCATTGGCAAATCCTTTACTATTAACGTGGCGGATAATAGCTGTGTGATATAAGGTTAAAAATGTTATCTTATAAGCATGAAAGAAACAGATTTAAGAAAACAGCCAGATGACGTTCGCAATCATCTGAGAAGGCAAGCAATTCGGTTGATAAAAGCAGGGAAAACACAGCAGGAAATTTCTGATAATTTCGGAGTTCATCTTAATACTGTAGGGATTTGGTGGAGAAGCTACCAGAAGGAAGGTAAAAAAGCACTTCACGTTAAAAAGCGTGGATTAAAGTCTGGTCAAGGTCGTTTGCTTACAGCAGAGCAGGAAAAAGAGATTCAGAAAATGATTATCGATAAGACACCCGATCAACTCAAACTCCCCTTCGTATTATGGGATCGTAAAGCAGTGAAAGAGCTGATTCAAAGTCAGTACAGAGTTAATGTCGCAATTCGTACCATTGGTGATTATCTCCTGCGCTGGAATTTTAGCCCTCAACGTCCAGTTAAGCGTGCTTATGAGCAACAACCCAAGGCAGTTCAGCGTTGGTTGGATGAAGTATATCCTGAGATTCAGATAAAGGCAAAGCAGGAGGATGCTGAGATCCACTGGGGTGACGAAACGGGCTTTCGTAATGATCACCATTATGGCAGGGGTTATTCGCCCAGAGGTAAGACACCGGTTGTCCGTTTATCAGCGAAGCGTGTAAGTACCAATATGATATCCAGCATAACCAATCAAGGCAAAGTACGGTTCATGATCTACAGTAAGAGCATGAATGCTCAAGTACTTATCAAATTCCTTAAGCGATTGATCAAAAGTAGTGATCGCAAAATCTTCCTGATCTTGGATAATTTGAAGGTTCATCATGCTATACTTGTGAGGGAATGGCTTGAGGGTAAAGAGGATGA
>JAGLWX010000021.1 GCA_023133185.1 Fidelibacterota bacterium | reverse complement strand
TACTTACTCCTTTTATTTCCAGGATGATTTTATCGAAAATAACAAAATCAGCGTAAAATTTATGCGGAAGAATCATACCTTTGTAATTGACAAAATATTCCTTTTCTCTCTCAAATGGAACTTTCGCCATTTTAAATTCATATTCAAGGGCGTCTTTATAGACAATTTCTAAAAATCCTTTTCCCAGATTATTATGAACTTCCATACACAAGCCAACGATTTTGTAGGATTCTTCTTTAAAAATAATTTTACTCATTATTACTCCGCTTTTCTTTTGCCACGAATGTACGAATATTTTCTTTGCCTTTATTCATCTTTAATTCGTGAATTAGTGGCTCCTTATAATCCTTATCCTTAACTCATTCTTCTCAGGATAATAATTAACATTAAGCAAAAACACAATGGAAATTTACCGGATCCGGATAAAAACTAAATCCTCTTCGGAACTGCTCTGATTATATCGATATATTTTTCCGACCCGAAAATCACACTATGTAATTTATGGTTTCACTTATACATAAAACTTTCTTACATGTGCTGTATTGTTTCATGTATAGATAAAACTTGTGAGGCTTTTATGAAACCATATATTTCATGCCCTCACTATCTGACAAATATTTCCCCAAGGTCATATCCAAAAGTTAGTTGAAAATTATTTATCAATATTGGTGAGGTTGCCATATTTTTATCTATTATTTCTCTATTTCAGCCTGAATCGTAATTGCCATTGCGTCCAGATGTTTATAGTTGGAGACTTTCCGCATTCGTAATTCAATTTCCAACAATGCACAGGCTACCCAGCGATAACGTTGATCCGAACTCTGCCAGCGCTTGACGTTTCTCAGGTATCTACCCAACTGAGAATTCAAATTCTCAATAATATTTGTTGTCGAAAAACTCTTGCCGAAAAGTTCTTTTAACCCTAAACGCTGAAGTGTAAGAGTCTCTTCCAATCCTTCGGCCAAAGAGCGAGCGGCGCTCAGGTTCAGTCGTTCAAGGTCGTGAATTATCTGATCTAATTCTGTCCGGGCCTCTTCATATGTGTCAAATTGGTATGCTTTGTTTATACGCCGTTTATAGATTTCCCGGTTTTTCTCATTCAAATAATTTAGCACATTTTCCCGCTTGTGCCACTGACAGCGTTGGGATGACTGCTTTGGGACCAAATGTTTCCTTGACAGCCTTATAGATGCCCTTGGATCCATCAATCACACATAACAGTCCTTTCTCAAAGTTTAGTCCCCGCTCGACAAGTTTATTTAATAACTCTTTTATCGGGCCCGAGTTCTCCGAATGAGTCTGAAGAAAACCCAGAGGTATCTTTTCACCTTCTACGGTTACACCCAGAACAATGATAATCTGCTCCCTGGCTAAGTATTTTCCATCGATAAACAGGGACACAAACCGACGATCATCCAAACGACGCTCTTCGAACACCTTTAATTTTTCACTGCTCTCTTCAATGAATCGTAAACTCACACTGGAACGGCTCAATCCAAAACTCTCCGCCAAGCGTCCGATCACAGCTTGATAATCAGACATGCTCAAACCCTTGATAATACCATCCATTACAGCGTTCCCTGGTGGCTCCATCTGATGAAGTTTGCGGTAGGTTTTCAGTCCAATCGTACCACCAATCTCATGATCGTAAAGACGCTGGACTTCAATAGGTACTTTTTCATGTTCTAACCGAACCGAGCCCGGATTGTTGCCCCAGCGGCTATAGCGACCACCATGGGGTTTGTTGCGACTATAGGGTGCGCCCGCCAGCAATCTTACTTCCTCTGCCATGATCTCTTCCGCCAACAAACAGCCTAAATGCTGGTAATGCTGCAATAAAGCAATCTTGGTATCAATCCCTTGTCCCAGAGCCCAACTCAATGTCTTGCCTTTTAAATCTTCTCTGTCTAACTTCATCCTGAGGTTCCTCCAATTTACTTTTACTTTTTTCAACTTTCAAAAAGGAACCTCACCTTTTTTTCTGACAATTTCAACTAAGAATAAGATAACACCTTTCCCCAATTTCGGGGTAACTTCAGATAAAGACCTCTTGAATATTATTCCTATATATTGTATAGTATTAGTAACAGCGGGAGGTTTTCATGAAGAATCAAATCAAGAATTTCCTGGAAATCCTGAAACTCGAACTGGACGACCTGAAGGAAGACATCCAAACTCTGAAACAGGAGTGCGAACACAAACTCAAAGAAGGCGTCATCACCAATTACGTTCACATGGAAAACATGGCATTATACGATAATGAACTTCATGCCGTCAATGCATTTCGCAGGATTGTTGAAGTTTCCGAGCCGGATAGCTTCCACTCACTGGATGATCTGGTGATTCATCTTAATGGAACCTTCCGGACTGTTATGAAAGCCTGCGCTTATACCGAAGCCGGAAGAATCGGTATTGAGCGGAAAATGTTAAAAGTTGCGAAATATGTCCGGAGTGATTAATCCCGCTTTTTACTCTCTATTTCTTTTAATTCTTTATCAGAATATTTTTCCATAGTTATTCCTGTATATCCGTAGAATATAGATACTAACGGATTAATCAGATTCAGAAACGCAAACGGCGCATAGGCAAAGGGATAAACACCCAGCGTTGCCCACATGAAAGCGCCGCCGCTATTCCATGGAATTAGAGACGACGTCAAGGTACCGCCGTCTTCCAGCACACGGGACAGGTTCTTCGGTTTCAAGCCCCTTTCATCATAAATCTTTTTATATATTCTGCCCGGCAAAACAATGGATAGGTATTGGTCACCCGCAATTACATTAGTACTAATACAGGTTAAAATTGTCGCTGTTACCAACGAACCGGTACTCTTTGCAATTGATAATATTTTTAGGGCAATCTCTTTGAGCATCCCCGTGCCCTCCAACACTCCGGCGAAACTCATGGCGCATAAAATCAGAGCAACAGTCCACATCATACTATTCATCCCGCCACGTGTCAATAAACTGTCCACTGCTTCCACTCCTGATCCCGAAACAAAACCATAGTGAGCCGCTTTTACAATCTCAGTCAAACCCACCCCCTGAAAAATCCAGGCAAAAAGAGCGCCCAGCGCCGTTCCGCCGATCAATCCGGGAATAGCCGGTATGCGTAAAATGACTATAACTATCACCAACAAAGGCGGCAACAATAACAACGGCGTGATATTAAATTGAGTAGTAATTCCATTGATAATCGTCCGAATGCCCTCGAGATCAAGCTCAGTTTGGCGGTATTTCAAACCCAGAATTCCATAGAGAATCAAAGCAATTGCCATGCTGGGTCCGGTAGTATAGACCATATGCCGGATATGATCAAACAACTTTGATCCCGCCATTGCCGGGGCAAGATTTGTTGTATCAGACAACGGCGACATTTTATCGCCAAAGTAAGCGCCGGAGATGATCGCGCCGGCAACCATCGGCAGGGGGATCCCAAACCCTTCGCCCACACCGATCAGAGCAATTCCAACCGTGCCTGCTGTCGTCCAGGAACTTCCCGTAGCAAGCGATACAATCGAACAGATCACCGCAGTGGCAACTAAGAAAATACTGGGCGCTATCAATTTTAAACCGTAATAGATCATCGTCGGTACGATACCGGCTAATATCCAGGTCCCGATAATCATACCGATAATCATTAAAATCAAAATTGCCGACATGGATAGTTTTATCGTATTGACAATACCGTCCTGGATTTCCTGCCAGTGGTAGCCGGACAGTGCTGCAACGATCGCCGCAACCACCGCCGCCGTCACTAACGGAATATGCGGATCGCCGTGCAGAAAACGAAGAGTATAGATCAACGCAAGCGCCAGATATATGATTGGGATCATGGATTTCGCAAAGTTCATGGATTTTTCAGTGCTTCTTTTCATTCGATCAATCTCCGGTCAATGCTCATATTTAAAGAAAAACAGAATGATTTCCTCCGCATTATCTCTAAAAACAACTCGATCTATAGATATTTACATCATTCCATGAACGGCAATATAACAAAAATAACAAAAACATTTAAGAGAAAAGCTTGGAATAAGTGAGTTGGCAGTTTTAGATTTCGCAGGATGATTGGATTAAAACTACTCGACCGTTACATTATTACTAAATTCCTGATTATTTTCCTGCTTTCGCTAGTTACGTTCCTGGCAATTTTCCATATCGTCGATGTTATTGAAAAGATCGATAAATTTCTGAAATCACAGATGTCTCTCACAGATGTGGGCTGGTTTTATTATTATCAGTTTCCATATTTCATTGACATCGCTATTCCCATGTCTTTATTGCTGGCGGCTGTTTTTACTATCGGCATGCTTGGGAAAAATAATGAGCTGGGCGCTATAAAAGCCTCGGGCATCAGTCTGTATCGCTTATCCGTCCCATTGTTGCTTATCGGATTTTTCTTCAGCGTGGGCTTATATTTTTTTGAAGATGCCATCGTAATTCCTGCTTCTCGAAAACGGATCGACATTGAACAAAACCAGATGAAACGGCATAAGCGGCGCAAAAAGACCGTCTATAATAACATCATGTTTCAGGATTCGCCCACCTGTAACATCGTGATCTCCAAATACAATACAAAAACCAATACCGGTAATACTATTACGGTTCAGCAAACACATAATAACATTCTCACCCAGAGAATCGACGCCCGTAAAATGGTGTGGAATCCCGAACAAAACGCCTGGTTGCTGAGCGATTTTAAAATCCGTCAATTCAACGCTGAAGGTTACGAAACAGTATCTTCAATTTTTACCGACTCGCTTTTTCAATTTAACCTGCGACCGCAGGATGTTACCCAAACCAGTCTGGACCCGGAAAGCATGCGTTTCAGGGAACTATCAGATTTTATCAAACGCCTGCAGGAAAGCGGAAACGACCCTCGGAAATGGCAAGTGAACCTCTATTTTAAATTGGCGTTCCCATTCACTAATTTTATCGTTATTCTGTTCGGTTTACCCCTTGCAGCTATGCGGGAACAAAAAGGCGTTAGCTTTGGCGCCGGTATGAGCCTACTCGTAATTTTTATCTACTACGGCTTTATTAAATTTGGTCAGGTAATGGGATATAAAGGGCTACTCAGTCCCATGCTGTCGGTCTGGATCGGGAATATAGTATTTCTGGCAGGCGGCGCATATCTTCTGTACAAGATCCGTCAATAAAATAATTTAAATCCAGTTTTCTGCATTTTTATTGCATCTATAATTTATATTTATTAATATGAATTATGAAAGATGAGTAATTACTAGAATTGGAGGTAGAGATGTCAAAAATAACTTTAATTAGCTTTGTATCTTTAATTGCCTTTCTGGGTTGTAATCCTAATCAGGATATAACTAAACCTAATAACAATTCAGAAAACACATCTATCTCCTTTTATTTTCAGAAGCCCTCCGGTTTAGATAATTTAGTTGTTTTTGCAGAAGCGATTGTTACCGCAAGCGATATGGACACAATAATTTTTTCTCTTACGGTTAACGATTCATCAGTATTTGGTACCATTGAAAATATTCCTGCAGGCCCGGAACGAAAATTCGAAATTATATGTTACGATAACGATTACAATATAACATATAGCGGTTATAAATATATTGATGTTTTTGCAGGATCTACTCAATTATTAGAAATAATTCTTTATCCGGTGACAAATACCGGCATAGTTATTGTCTATGGTACTTTTGTTCCTTATCCACAAAGTAAGGAACGAATTGTTTTTCAGGCAGATTATAGTGGTTCATACAATATTTATATTATGAACCCTAATGCAACTAATATCCAACAATTAACTAATTCTCAGAGCGATGATTACTATCCGCAACTTTCTCCCGACCGCTCAAAGATAGTTTTTTGCAGGCATGAAAATAATCTATCTCGCCCATATCTTATTAATGCTGATGGAACAGGTCTTCAGCACCTTGACATCCTCCCAGATAAGGGAGTTGGATATTGTGGTTGGTCACCCGATGGAAATAAGCTGGTCATTCATGGTGCATATGACGGTGATTGTGATATATTTGTGTATGATTTCGGATCCAAAGAAGTAACCCAAATCGTTTACAATGACGCAACAGACTGGATTCCCGACTGGTCACCTGAAGGAAATAAAATTGTATTTTATTCAAATCAAACCGGAATTTTCAAGACCTATTTAGTTAATCCTGACGGTTCGAATATTCAGTCGTTAACCAATAACACCGGTGCGGAAGAAAAAGTGCCGAGATTTTCACCGGATGGTACTCAAATAGTGATGGCGGCAAGAAATATTTATGTACAATGGGGAATTTTTAAAGTTTCTGTTGATGGTTCAAATTTTACAGAAGTTACCAACACACAGGGAGTTGATGAGCACAATCCTGTCTGGTCACCCAATGGTATTAAAATACTATTTGAAAGATTTGACGGCGGTCCAAATAAAAAAGGATTATTCATAATAAATTCCAACGGATCAGGCTTGCAAATGCTTTTAGACACAGAATACAATGAAGAAAATCCTCATTGGCGCTAATTATTCATTTCCATACTCAAACACTTACTCTAAAAGATATAAGGTTATATTAGATATGTCTCTCAGTTTATTAAAAACAGGGTTCACTGCTTACAACACTTCTGTACTTTATTGCAAGCCTGTCATTAATTTAGATATTTTACCCACGGGTTCCATGATATTCCGCAGCCAAATAACTATTCGTTTTTCTTAAAATCTTTTCGTTTACCGGTTGTATATACTACCAGGGAAAAATCAATCCCCTTAGCAGTCGTAAACCATAAACCGTGATTTAATCCCAGCGCCCAATCAAGGTGAATGAACCCGGCATGATATCCACTGCCAAATGATAACTGCCGGTGATCTTTTCCGCCAAATGAAACGCCTATCCGGATGGGAAGCTTTGGAGAACGGCTAAATTCCAGACCGGTGCACCACTTCCAGGCTCCGAATGAATACAGGCGATCTTCGAATCCTACGACAAAATCCGTACTAATCTGGATACCGTCCTCCAGCCATTTGGACACGCTGAAGCGCGCCAGGCTGGGATAACGCATTACGAATTCCGTTGAATCTTGCACGGTTTCACCACCGCCGGGGAAAATATCATCGAAGTCGCTCTTCCCGAAAAACTTATCAAAGCGGGCTTCGTTCACCTGAAATTGATACACATAATGATCGCCGTCCCAGAAAAACCCTTTGTCGCCCATTATTCTGGAAATAAGAGTGCTTTTATTCCAGTTGATCCTCCCAAAGATATTGGTCACCGAAAAACCGAATCGATACCCCTTGATTTCACTCGACGTTATTCCGAAATCCATCCCGAAACCGCGACCGCCGATGGATTGCTGAAAAAGATAATATCCCTCGCCTGTAATGTAATTCTTTCCGGGCTCAAAGTAGGTTACAATTGAACCATGAGATGAATCGGGGTTCAGTCCCAGATAGCTGATCCCCTGCAGGTATTTAAAGGTAAATCCCATAAAAAAATCACTGACCGGAAAAGCAAACGAATATGCCAATTGATTCATCAGGAGAAATTCCTCGTTAAAATCCAGGCTCAATTCTTCTCCTATAGGATTACCATTGAAAATAAATTGTATCATTCCTTTCGGGAGACCAATATCACCGATCATGATCAGGTCCGATGTAAAGGCTTTATTTGCCCGGGAAAAGTTTAAATAGGGCAACGGAATATGCAGATCTGTGAATATTCGCCAACCATTGGACGG
>JAGLWX010000209.1 GCA_023133185.1 Fidelibacterota bacterium | reverse complement strand
TCAACTTCAACTGAGTCGCCTAAAGTTACTGTAGTAGAATTATTTACCCATATCGCTGACCAGGCGCTGTCGCCATCCTGAATAACGAATTTACCACTGCCTACTGCGGTAACAATACCTTTGGTCAAAGCTCCTTCGCCTACTAAAGCCGACGCGTCGCTTCCGCTGCCGGTTGTATCCTGGATTTCAGCAATCGTGTATGGCGACGGTGGTGGAGGTGTGGAATTTGGCTGACCGGGTGTGCCTTCCACCGGGGCTGTTTGGTAAGTAAGATGCCAGTTGTCATCGACCGAACCATCAAGTTCCGGAGATTCCTTTTCCCAGGTCTTGCTATTCCAATCAATCGTAGAGCCGGTTACATCAATAGTATCACCATTCTGGTTAATTAAGGCAAAGTAATAATCATATTTGATATATACACCACTACCTGTCACTGCGGCTGCAGCTGGAACGATGGCTTCAGCGACGTAAGCTCCATAATCTACTAAAAACTTTGTTCTGTCACGAGTGGCGATTAAGTAACCGTCCGTTGCAATTTCTGTTCCGCTTGGGAATTCGAAAGACGAGGTGCCTTTAGTAACTGCAACACTCCAGACGACCCATCCACTTACATCAATAGCGGCGTCGGTAGTATTGTATAGTTCAATGTAACTATCCTCCCATGTGTTTGTCATGGTGTAGGGCTCGCCAACTTCATTGATGACTACTACGCCGGTTTGTGCTGGTTCGGTATCCAGGACAAAAGTGGCGGTACTATTTGCTTCAATTGTGTTAGCATCTAAATCCTTAATATTGTTAACAGTTAAGGTGTAAGTTATATTACCGGACAACGTTGCAACTTTTAATAAAACCGTATCGGTTGAAACAGTTGCCAAAACAGGATTGCCAATTCCATTATCAATACTGTAATTAGTAACGGTTTCGCCGGTTGTTACGTCAATCGCTTTAGAGAATAATATTTCTACCGTAGTATCACTTGTGGCGGATACGCTCGATATTGTGGGCGGGGGTGTCCCCGGATGTACGCCAAGATAATCGAAGGTATTTTGATCGTAAACTTCCCATTCGGAATCGGTAGCATTTGTTCCGGCAGATGCAGCCCAATCAGTGTTACCTGATGTGACGGTAGCCTTTCGAACCATCGTATGGTTATAGGTACCTAAAGTAACTCCGGCAACATCCCAACCACTGCCCGGATCATTATTCGGGTCTCCGATGATATCGGCGAAGTGCCATGTGGTTCCTCCATCCGGTGTCCATTCCAGTCCACGGGCATCATCACCGTTATGGTGGACTGCGCTTGGGTATGATAAGACTTCATCCGCATCAGCAGCTGCATAATAGTCCGGACTTGTATCACTATTCAGCATTACCCATACATCCCCGACAGCAAGTGTTGCGGCTTCCGGGAAGGTGTGATAGTATTTCCAACCGCCACCGTTGGAAGATTGAGCAACACGAAAATCGGGCAGGTTTATAGCGGCATCTGTGCCGTTGTAAATTTCAAGAGCCTTATTGTTGCTGCTGCCTTCGATGTATTCAGAGAAGAATACTGCCGGCGCAGTTTGCGGGTTGAACTGAATGCACCCAATACCGGCAGTTGCACCGGTACCGGCAGTAGTCCAATATGCACGCAGAGTAGCTGGATCAAATGCTATATCCGCTACAGTACTTGCACCATTCATTCCGGCATCATATACATTGTCTATTGGAGCTGTGTCACCGGATTCAGGGTTATAGTTGGCTCCGGCAATAGTGCCGATAGCGAAACCATCGTAATCTCCGGCAGCTTCAGCCAGAATATAATAACCGGCGCCAACATCCAAGCCATTTGGTTGGAACCAGGTTGTATATGGTAATGCCGCAACTAAAGTCTCGTTGTTTACATAACCTGCGGCTGTGAGTTCATAGATCCGGCGAAAAGGTTTTTGATCTGAACCAGAACCAACCTCAGAGGCATAGACAAGATTCGAATCTGAAGATGCGATTGCTTCACATTCCGTTGACCAGCCGGTTGCAATCGTCAGCGTAGTGTTTTCAGCAAAAGTTCCGGTTCCGTCGTCATCGTAAACAAGAATATCCGTACCTTTACCAACAAAGACACGTACGGAATTTCCACTGCCGACAACTTCAAAAGCACGGCTGCTTCCAGTATGACCATCGGCGACAGGATCAATAGCTAATGCACCAGGTGTCGTCACAGCGTCATCAGCCCAGCGAACGACTCTACCATCGTATGCACAGGCGAAGACCTGACCATCCTGGGTCACAGCAACACGGTATGGATCTAACCAACCAAATATACCGGAGCCTACAATACCGGTTGTATCAAGACTATGGATATATGATCCATCGGCAGCATTATGGACATGTACCGTTTTCTTAACATTGTCTGCATACAATACTGTATTGCCGGTTGTTGTAGAGGCAGTGTTAATGTCAATACCTCGAGCATTACCTGCAGCCTGCCATGCGGCTGCATTTGTATCGTCGGCTGGAATTATCCAAACCTCCGACACAGACTGTCCTAAGGTAAATGTTACCATCAGGACCAGCAAAAATAAGATGCCAATAACCTTTTTCATACTCTCTCCTTTTTTGTTTTAAAAATTATTTTCCTCTCCACAAATATTTTTTATGAACCTCCTTCCATTAAAAGGTTTGCGAGTTATTTTCTGTGTTTTCCTGGAAATAAAAATTTTGATGACAGGTTGGTTTGTCAAGAAAGATAACTAATGTATCTAAGACCGTCTGCATAAATAGTATTTATTAAATTTTAAGGATAAATTCAACAGAAATCTGCATTAATTTTAAATTTATTTTTGTTCACGGTGAGAAAATTTGTGACAGCGATAAATTATATCAGTGTTAAACCAAACCCGGACAAGCTCCAAAAGGATGTCTTCCTTCAATGAACTCGGGATGACATCCAGTTAATTGCTTTTACGATCTTTTTAAGTGGACTCAATATTAAAAAGGCATCGATTACTTCCTGACGCAAATACAATATAGATACAAAAAAGGCTGTCCGAAGACAGCCTTTTTTACATTATCTGAAATGTTCTGAATTACTTTAACAGGATCATCTTTTGGGTTTTGTGAAAACTCTCGGCTTGCATCATATAGATGTAATAACCAGAGCTTACTTGTCTTCCAAAATTGTCCAACGCATCCCAAATAACTGTTTGATATCCAGCATTTTGTTTCTGACTAACCAGAGTGCGAACCTCTTTTCCCATCAGATTAAATACAATAATTTTTACGAGTGAT
>JAGLWX010000208.1 GCA_023133185.1 Fidelibacterota bacterium | reverse complement strand
CGACGCTGGAAAAGATTGCTGTGGAAATCCGTCACCTGCAACGCACGGAGGTGTTAGAAGCCGAAGAGTACTTCAGCAAGGGACAGAAAGGATCCTCGGCAATGCCTCATAAACGCAATCCTATTCTGTCTGAGAGAATCTGCGGGATGGCGCGTTTGCTGCGCGGCTATATGATAACCGCAATGGAAAATGTTGCGCTGTGGCATGAGCGGGATATTTCCCATTCGTCGGCTGAACGAGTTATTCTGCCCGATAGTTGTATCTGCATTGATTTTATTCTTGCTGAAACCATCAAAGTTCTGCAAAATCTCAGAGTCTATCCGGATAATATGCGCAAAAACCTGGAACGCACCGGCGGGCTGATATTTTCCCAGGAACTATTGCTGGCGCTGGTGAGCAAAGGACTTGCCCGGGAAAAAGCCTATCAGCTGGTTCAGAAAAATGCCATGGAAGCCTGGAATAAAGGGAAGGATTTTAAAGGGCTGGTCATGGAAGATGATAACATCAATGAATGGCTCAATTACGGGGAAATCGAACGATTGTTTAATTATGATAAATTATTAGAACGGGTAGCGACTATTTATCGCAAATTTGAAAAAGAGGATTAATATGGAAAAGGGGAAAGTACTTTACGAAGGCAAAGCCAAAATTCTTTATCAAACCGATGATCCGGATCTGCTGATACAATATTTTAAAGACGACGCCACTGCATTCGATGGTATAAAAAAAGGTACGATTGTTGGCAAAGGCGTTGCCAATAATAAGATCAGTTGCAATCTTTTCGATTTACTCAAACAGCATGGAATTGATTCCCATTTTGTCCGGAAACTGTCGGATAATGAAATGCTGGTGAAGAATGTAAGCATTATTCCTGTCGAGGTGGTTGTCAGGAATATTTCCACAGGCAGTTTGTGCAAGCGCTATGGCTTGGATGAAGGTATTGTATTTAAAACGCCTATCGTTGAACTTTATTATAAAGACGATGCCCTGCATGATCCGCTGATGAATGATGATCACGTGATGGCAATGGAATTAGCAACCCGTGCAGAACTGGCGATCATGCGCGAACAGGCATTGAAGATAAACAAAATCCTGCAGGAGTTCTTTGATTCGATTGATATTAATCTGGTAGATTTCAAACTGGAATTTGGCCGGTTTAAGGGGCACATCATTCTGGCGGATGAAATTTCTCCCGACACCTGCCGTTTCTGGGAAAAAGGCACAAATCGCAAACTGGATAAAGACCGCTTTCGCCAGGATCTGGGAGATGTTGAAAAAACCTATAACGAGATGATGAACCGTATTGTGGGGAAATCCTGATGGTTGCGCGGGAAGGTTTAAAAATTATACTTCCAGCCTTTGTGCTGGCATTCATTCTGCTGATTGCGGGAATTTATTTAGGGAAGAATATATTGATAATCTGCTTCTGGCCTGCTTTTGCCTTTTTCCTGTTTTCTCTGGGGTTTTTCCGGGATCCCGAGCGTGCTACTCCTACCGGAGAGAATCTGATCATTTCGCCGGCAGATGGGAAAGTGGTTGCTATTTGCCCTGAAAATGATGAGTTTGTTGGTAAGGCGACGCGGGTTTCGATATTTATGTCAATTTTCAATGTTCATGTTAATCGTATTCCTCTCAGTGGAACCGTGCGAAGTATCGACTATTCAAAAGGTCGTTTTTTACCGGCTATGAAACCGGAGACCTCTTTTGAAAATGAAAGGAACACAATTGGGCTGGAGAGTGGAAAAATAAAGTTGAAATTTACTCAGATTGCCGGGATAATGGCGCGCCGCATTGTTTCTTATTTAAAGGTGAACGACCAGGTGAAAACCGGTCAGCGCTTTGGATTGATCATGTTTGGATCGCGGGTTGATCTGCTGGTTCCCGAGACAGTTAATTTGAAAGTTAGGATCGGCGATAAGGTTACCGCCGGACATAGTGTGATTGGAGAATTTGAATGAAAATGAAACGATCGTTTATACCGAGTATTTTTACAATCTTGAATATGTTTTCAGGGTTTCTGGCTATTTTACAAATAAGCCAGGGGCATTATATCACCGCCGTCGTACTAATCATGGCGGCTGCGGTTTTTGATTCACTGGATGGTATAGTAGCGCGCTTGCTGCATCAGCAGTCGGATTTTGGGATCGAATTTGATTCACTGGCTGATATTGTATCCTTTTGCGTGGCGTCGTCGCTACTGGTCAATACGCTCTTTGTTTCTGATATTGGATTTATCGGCGCATTGATCAGTTTTTTCCCGCTTCTGTTCGGCGGTATTCGATTAGCCCGTTTTAATCTGATAGCCACACCCGAAAAGAAGTCGTATTTCATCGGTCTGCCGGTTCCGGCGACGGCAGTAACCATCGGTTCTTACATCTGGTTCAGTCATTCATTGTTTGGCAATTACGGGGATCCGAAAATAGCCTTGCCATTGGTGATGGTGTTATCTTTTATGATGATCAGTAATATTCGATTTATTTCTACGTTTCAGATAACTTTTATTAACGGACGCAACAGTATTATCAAGAGTCTGATTATCCTCCTGTCAGCCGCACTAATAATAATTTTCAGAGGCTATGTAATCTTTCCACTTATGGGAATGTTTATTATAAGCCATCTACTGGCATGGATTGTTGGATACGAAGAACCTCGAATATCTTTTTCCTTACGACGAAAGGGTAAATAATCATGTGGAAAGCCAAGATTGTGGTGACCTATAAACCGGGTATTCTTGATCCGGAGGCAAAAACGATTCAACACGCGCTGGTGAATCTCGGTTACAGGCATATACAGGAGCTTGAAGCGGGGCGTTATTTTGATATTCAATTTGATAAGACTTTAAATAAGGAAGACGCCGAATCGCTCACCAAAGAAATATGTGATAAGATTTTATCAAATCCGGTAATCCAAAAGTACAGATATGAACTCAAAGAGGTAGATTAATGAAATTTGGTGTCGTGGTATTTCCCGGATCGAACTGCGATCATGACACTTATCATGTGCTTAAAAAAGTGCTGGGAGCGGGAGTGTTCTATATATGGCATAAAGAAACATCCCTGCGTCTGTTTGACGCTATTATTTTACCCGGTGGTTTTAGTTATGGCGATTACCTGCGAGTCGGGGCGGTTGCCCGGTTTTCCCCGGTGATGAAAGAGATCGTTAAATACGCCAAAGAGGGTGGACCGGTGTTGGGAATCTGTAACGGATTTCAAATTCTTCTGGAAACCGGCTTGCTTCCCGGAGCGCTCATCGCCAATGACGGGTTGCGTTTTTTATGTCAGGAGGTGTATTTGAAAGTGAAAAACAGTGATACTGTTTTTACTAATGCTTATGAAAAAGACCGGGTGTTGAAAATGCCGATTGCCCATTATAGCGGCAATTACTTTGCTGATGACGATATATTAAAACGCCTGCACGATGAAGACCGGATCGCTTTTCAGTATTGTAATGCCGATGGCGACGAGTCCGACCAAATTAACCCGAACGGATCAAAACACGGTATTGCCGGGATTTTTAATGAAAATAAAAATGTGCTGGGTATGATGCCGCATCCCGAGCGGGCGGCTGAAAAAATCCTTGCATCAGAAGACGGCTTGGGAATTTTTAAGTCCTTATTGGAGAGAAATTAATATGGAAAAAGGCACTGCGAAATATTCGATTATTACAGTTCTTGGCGTGTTGCTTTTAGGAGCCATGCTGGGATCCTTGTTGGGAGAATTGATTAAAATGGGGATTCCCGATGGCGTCGTAAAAGAGGTTTTTTTACGTTCTATTGATATTATGATCGGACCGGGTGTTGTGGATCTGATCATGTTCTCGATTACCTTTGGATTTACGTTGAAATTCAACTTGATAGGCATCCTGGGAATGACAGTAGCCTATTACATCCTTAGGTTCTGGAGATAATAATGCTGACAATAATAGAAAAGGAGCATATATGGGCAGCCTTGGTATTGGTGAAATAATTTTAATACTTGTAATATTTTTACTCCTGTTCGGAGCCAAACGTCTTCCGGAATTCGCGCGCAGTCTGGGAAAGAGCTTGAAAGAGTTTAAAAAAGCCACCAGCGATATTACAAGCGAGATCGATGACGCCGTTAATTCAAAACAGATCGATGAGAAAAAATCAAAAACGGAAGTCCCCAAAGATTCTGAAAAATAAACGAATCTGCTAACAAGATCGGCGAGGTTGGATATTTGTGAAATTTGCTACGCTGTATCAGCGCATGTCGGAAGAACAGTCATGCAACTCATTTATCACAGGTTTTGATGATCCGGAAAGCATTGCAAATCGAATTATGTTAATACAAAAAAATGGACAGGGCGAAGCCCCGGCGGGTGCTCGTAAAGGATAATATCAGCTGATTGCTAAGTATTTCCAGGAAGAAACAATTTTTCTGGAAGGACGTTATATGGAACAACATTTTAGAAAGTGACAATCTGAGAAGCTTATGTGGTATTTTGCTGACTGGGGAATTTTAATACTGTTACTGTTCATTCCGGGACTCTGGATCTGGTATAAGAGACGGGGTCAACGGCGTGAAGCTACGATCCGGTATTCATCTATACGGGGGATCAAAGAATTGTCCGGGCATCGTCAGAGATGGAAAGCCGATGTTCTTTTCGGGCTGAAACTGGCTGGATTGGCGCTGCTTTTCCTGGCGCTTGCCCGTCCACAGAAAGGAGACACTATTCGGGAGTTCAGCACCGAAGGGATTGATATTATGATGGTGCTGGATATTTCCAGCTCCATGCGGGCAATCGATTTTCGACCGAACAGATTAGAAGCAGCCAAGTCAGTGGCATGGGAATTCATTGAAGGACGACAGGCGGACCGGATCGGTCTGGTGGTTTTTGCGGCAGAGAGTTTTTTACAATGTCCCCTGACGATTGACTATGGTGTTTTAAAAGAGTTGCTGCACCAGGTGGATATCATCGAGGAGAAATACGATGGAACGGCTATCGGGATGGCAATTGCCAACGGGGTGAACCGTCTGCGGGACAGTATCGCAAAAAGTAAAATCATGATTCTGCTTTCTGACGGTCGCAATAACGCCGGAGAATTAGATCCTGGAACCGCAGCGGAAATGGCGCAAGCCTTCGGAATAAAGATCTATACTATCGGCGCCGGAAAACTGGGACAGGCACCCTATCCAGTACAGCTTCCCGGTGGACGCATCCAGCATCGCTTAATTGATGTGGAGATTGATGAGGATGTGTTAAAAGGAATTTCATCAACTACCGGCGGGAAATATTTCCGGGCGACCGACGAAGCTCATTTATCCTCAATTTATGATGAGATCAGCGAGATGGAAAAAACCGAGATCAAGGTCAAAGAATATATAAATTACCACGATCTTTACCCGGTCTTTTTATTGCCCGGCTTCTTACTGATAATATTGAGTTGTGTTTTGGAAATGGCAGTCTGGAGGAAAATTCCGTAATGGTGAAATTTTCTCATTTCCAGTTGATCTGGCTCTTAGGATTTATCCTGGTCGTTTTTGGTATTCAACTCTATTACAGGCGGCTGCGGCGCAAAGCGCTGTCTCAGTTTGCGGGGAGTGGTTTAGCGGATAAATTGTTGGATAATACGCGTGTTTCAATACAACGAACCAAGCAGCGCCTGATCTTAGGGGCTCTTATTTTTATTGGTATTGCCCTGATCGGACCCAAAGTGGGGCAGAAACTCACCGAAGTAAAACGCAAAGGCGTCGACATTATTATTGCCTTTGATACATCGATAAGCATGAATGCCGAAGATGTGAAACCAAACCGGCTGATGCGGGCAAAGTACGAAACCGGCAAATTCATTAACAGGCTGCGGGGAGACCGCATCGGGCTGGTCGCCTTTGCCGGGATCAGTTATCTACAATGTCCGTTAACCATGGACTACAGCGCCGCGAAATTATTTCTCGATGTTATTGACACCGGCGTTATCGGAACTCAGGGTACTGCCATTGCGGACGCCCTTGAGACCTCGCTCAAGGCATTTAAATCAAGGGAAAAGAAACATAAAGTGATTGTGGTTATCTCCGATGGTGAAGATCATGAAGGTGATATTCCGGCGGTGATGGAAAAAGTAAAGGAGCAGGGCGCGGTCATTTATTCGGTGGGCGTCGGGACCTTGGCGGGTTCACCGATTCCAGTTAAAAGTCGGAATGATTCGGAGTTCGAATTTAAACGTGATCGTTCAGGCAGAGTGGTAACCTCCGCACTTGAGGAAGGAACATTGCGTGAAATCGCCACGCTATCCGGTGGGAGCTATTATAACCTTCGCAGCGATGCCGATGTATTTGGGAAACTATACAATGAGATACTTAAAATGGAGCAAAAAGAGATCCGATCGCATGAATACAGCGATTATCAGGAACGCTATCAACTCTTTTTGGTAATTGGTATAATTCTTCTTATTATTAACCTGACGATTGCTGAGAAACGCAAAGAAAGAGCCGGGGAGAGTGCTTAGATCATGAGAGGAGAGATTTAAAGTTTTTGATTTATGATATGTGATTAGCGATAGTAGATTTTTGATTAAATATTTGGAGGATATTGTGAATCCGGAAGAATTATCTGATAGATTCTTAAATTTTGCGTCATCAGTACTACATTTAGAAAGTGGATTGAATAAATCGTATGCTTCAAAGCATATTTATAATCAGTTGGTAAGATCGGCAACTTCGTGCGGTGCCAATTATGAAGAAGCGCGATCAGCTGAGAGTAAAGCGGATTTTATTCACAAACTCCAAATTTCGTTAAAGGAATTAAGAGAGTCTTCGTTTTGGTTAAGGTTGTTATTAAAGACCGATTATGTTACCAATGAAAAACTGAATCCTATCTTAAATGAAACAAATGAACTAATTAGTATATTGGTTAAATCCATTAAAACCTTAAAGAAAAAATGAAATCGATTATTATCCACAGCTGTTTATTATCTTCAATCTGCAATCAAATATCTGCTTTCGCAAATCTGAAATTTAAATTTATAGGAGTAAAATGCGTCATTAGCGTACTTTTATTATGCTGTATTCCGGCTTTGGCAAAGGACAATGCTCAAAAACTGTACGAGTCCGGGCAGTATGATGAAGCGATTAATAAATATAATCGTATTTTAATTGAACATCCGGACTGGGAAGAAGCCCATTTTGGAAAGGGGAGCGCCTTGTATAAATCGGATCAGATTAAAGAAGCAATGCGGGAATTCGAACTGGCGATTCCCAGCAAAGATCCGTTGCAAAAATCCGCTGTGTATTACAATATGGGCAATGCCTTGATTAAGTCTGAACGGCTGGAGGAAAGTCTTAGATTTTATAAACGCGCGCTGGAATTAAATCCCAAAGATTACGATGCCAAACACAATTTTGAACTGGTGCGCCAGATGATGCAGCAGCAGAATCAGGACCAGTCACAACAACAGGATCAGAACGGTAAAAAGGACCAGCAAAACCAGCAGAATCAGCAGAAGAACGATCAGCAGGATAAAAAAGAAAAACAGGAACAGCAAGAACAACAGAGTCAGCCTCAGCAAACACCCCAAAAACAACGGCAGGAACGACAGAAAAGTCAGGAAGAAGCCGCCCAGGTTCTGGATGCCTTGAAGGATGATGAGAAAAAAATGATGCAGGAACGCATGAAAACCAAATATTCGGGCATTAAAAAAGAAAAAGATTGGTAAATTTGAATGTGATGAAATTTGCGCTACGATGGATAATAATAATGCTGCTTGCGCAGGCTAATCTGCTTCTCGCGAAGGATATCAGCGTAAGCGCTAGTGTGGATCGGAACAGCATTCATCTCGATGATGTGATCACCTTTTCGGTCAAAATCGAAGGGACGCGTGACTTTCCCGCGGTTCCCTCACCCCAAAGTGACGGCTTTGTGATCATCTCAGGACCATCGCAATCCAGTAATATCCAGATCATCAATGGGGAAATGAGCGCTTCGAAGACAATTCAGTGGCGGCTGGCGCCAACAAAGACCGGGAAACAGGAAATCAAACCGATTTCAATAAAATATCGCCGTAAAAATTATCAGACAAAAGCGGTTACTGTTACAGTAATGGATCCCAAGACTACAACGCCTGCGCCACGAACCGGAAATATTCCGACACCGCAGGCACAAGCGCCCCGGCGAACCGAAAGCACTCAGTATAATATCTTCCTGAAGACAAACGTATCGAAAACGACACTTTATAAAGGCGAGGAGCTGATCGTTTCCTTTGATCTCTATTTTCAAAATGTCCGTAATTTTGCGACCCAGAAATTACCCGATGCCAGGGGATTCTGGACCGAACAATTTCCGGAAAAACGGAATCCCACCATAGCATCTGTAGTACTGAACGGCATTGCTTATAAGCGGGCAACGTTACGACGTCTGGCGCTGTTTCCCACAACGACAGGCGACCTGGTGATTGACCCAATGGTTATCAATTGCGAGGTTGTTGTGCCCGGTAAACGTCGCCGCTCGGTTTTCGACGATTTTTTTGATGACCCATTTTTTCGCGATCCGTTTTTTAGCAGCACAAAGACTGTGGAAGTCCGTTCCGAACCGGTATCGGTTCATGTCGAGGAGCTGCCGGTCGTCGGGAAGCCGGCAGGATTTAGCGGAGCCGTCGGTAACTTTGTGATAGAGAGTGTTATCGACACCCTTCAAACAAAACAGGATCAGGCGCTGACGCTGCGCTATAAGATATCCGGTTCGGGTAATATAAACGCGGTGAAATTACCGCTCTTGAAACTTCCGGCAAATGTGGAAATATTTGAACCGAAGATTGAGCGCACTATTAATAATAA
>JAGLWX010000207.1 GCA_023133185.1 Fidelibacterota bacterium | reverse complement strand
AAATTACGCCCTTTATCCCCATATGTCGGTGTACGATAACATGGCTTTCGGGTTAAAATTGCGAAAATTTAAAAAGGATGATATCCGCCAACGCGTCCAGGAAACCGCCGAAATATTGGAAATGGCTTCCCTGCTTAACCGTAAACCAAAACAACTATCCGGTGGTCAGCGTCAACGTGTTGCTCTCGGACGGGCGATCATTCGCAAACCACAGGTGTTTTTATTTGATGAGCCGCTTTCCAACTTAGATGCTAAACTGCGGGTTCAGATGCGCGCCGAAATTAAGAAATTACATAAGCGGTTAAAGACTACCATGGTCTATGTTACTCACGACCAGATCGAGGCTATGACAATGGGAGAACGAATTGCGGTCATGAAGGACGGGGTTATTCACCAGCTTGACACACCGCTAAAATTATACAATGAGCCCGCCGATCTCTTTGTAGCCAGTTTCATCGGAAGTCCATCGATGAACTTTATTCATACAACCTTGAAAGAAGAACCAAACCTGATTGCTGTCGATGGCAATATTAAAATCGACATTCCATCAAATCATGGAAAGTTTCTCAAGTCTTATATTGACAAACCCATTATAACCGGCATTCGCCCCGAAGATTTATCCCTCAATCCCCGGAATGAAAACTCCGTTTCTATTTCTCTGAGAATCGATCTGTTTGAACCGATGGGAAATGAAACGCTGATCTATTTAAACCGGGAGGATACACGGTTAACCTGCCGCACACCGGAATTCCAGCCGGAAGCCGATCTTGTCGAAGAATTAATTATCTATTTAAATATGGATAAAGCCCGCTATTTTGACCCTGAAACGGGAAAATCAATATGTTAATCGGGCGACTTAATTGATTCCAGCTTCAGAATCATAGATCCAAATAGCGCCTCACTGGAAATCATAACCGGAATGCGTTTTTCATCGGTGCTTAAGTAAATCGTCACCA
The DNA here is from genome assembly GCA_023133185.1 of Fidelibacterota bacterium. GTDB lineage: Bacteria > Fidelibacterota > UBA2242 > UBA2242 > UBA2242 > UBA9312. The sequence goes on along the minus strand of JAGLWX010000207.1, from coordinate 4,980 downwards.
AATTTTTATTCTTAAATAATTTGCCTTTTTCTGAAAACGGAGTTAGTACATAACATTCGATTTCTCCGGCAGGCACTTTTATATTTTCCTTATTTTCAACCTTTATTTTAAAAGGTCTCAACTTATCATTATCAAAATAATTCAGATCAATGACATCACCAACGGAAAGGTCCAGGGCGCGAACATAATAAAATATGGATATCCCGTCATGGATTATGCTATCGATTGATACCGTATCATTTTGCGAAATCGCCTGCATTTGATGGTAATCAAACCGGACGGAATATTTCTTGCGATAGCGCCCCTCTCTCAATGATTTCCTGAATTTTCTGGAATAGAGACCACTGACGTCTATCCAGGAATCCATCTTGTCTCTGACTTTATAAAAGCGGTCGAAAAAAGGATTGGACTCGGTTACAGATCGTATATGATATACGGGAATGCTATTAAGGCTATCAAATGAAACAACTTCCAGAGACGACACCCCTCCTTTTACAAAATTGAACCATGTTGAATATTCAATCCGTTCTCCTACTGAAAATGGATGGGCGGTCTGCCCTGCGGCAATATTCAACATAAAACTGATTATGAAAAGAAAAATGATTTTATATTTTCTAGTATAAATCCGCAATTCAGATTCCTCTATTTCCCGCGACCCTTTTTTATCTTTTTTGCTCTGCGACGCATCTGATTTTTCTTAATGGCTTTTTTCAAATAAATAAGATTTTGCTCGGCATTTTCTGAATCATAAAACAGAAGAAAATATAACCAGAGACAGTCAGCATGATCGCGCTCCAAATTACAACTGCATAAATTCATTTTTGAGATATCATACATTCGCTCGGCTATTGTAATTTTGGATTTACGTACGAGACGGTTTAAATCAACCAGATAGATATCTATATAGTCGCTATCTTTTACCAGGAAATTTCCCTGCGTTAAATCATTGTGGATCATTCCTGCGTTGTGCATCGCAAATACCATTTCACCCATTTTTTGCACAATTATCTGTTTTTTTTCAGATTCAATAATTTCATTCCGCAGTATTCGACGGGACTTTTGATTTTTTCCAATATATTCAGTAATAAAAACGTTCTGATCGATAAATCCCAACTGACGGGCTGTATAGACGGCTATGGGTTTTGGAACAGGAACACCGGCTGCCAACAACCACTTTGACGCATCCCATGATTTTTGAGCCCGCGATCTCATAAAGGGACTGAAAAACCTTGAAATTGTATTCCGCCAGCCAAAGTTCTTCACGACAACTTTTTGAAAGCGGCTGCCAATATCAAGTTCCATGAGAACGACTGCATTCGGATGATGTTTATACACCTCAATTGCGCTTTCGAGCACCCAGCCCTTATTTCTCAAGCCTTCGAATTGATAGCGGCTAAGCGAAGGACCATTATATGCCGATTTTAACATTTATTACCACCAATTATTTAACAACTTGCGTGCCCGGTATCTCCGGTATAGGTTCCGGGGTTTTTTGCTTAATTTTGTCGAAATATCTGAAGTCAACATCGTCTCTGCCGCTTCTAATACTCGTTTTGCATTTGCCTGATCTGCATACGGTTGTATCTCCCGCAATACATTTTTTCGGTTTATCGAATATTCTTCCGGATTTGAAACGGATCTGTCAATTGCAGTCCGCAGATCTTTGACATCCTGAATATTTATTCCTTTTTCCAATCGAATTCTGGCATCGATTGTGATCACCGGCTTATCCAAAAGCATGAATTCATATACAATCGAAGATGTATCAGAAATCAGCACATCAGCTGCTTGCAATAACGGGATATTATCCGGATCGTCCCAAATCAGTACATTATCCAACTTTTTGAATCGTAGCACTTCTTCTTTATCCATGAGATCATGAAATTTTATAATCCAGGTTTCACCACGCTTAATCATTGACTGTAACGCCGGAAACAGTTTACCCGAAGATTTATACTTCGGGCTGAAGGTTGGCGCGTACAGAATTATCCTGTTTTCCGGACGCACTCCCAACTTCATGAGTATTTCTGCACGGTTGTAAGGATTCATCAGGAGATCGACTTTTGGCCAACCAGTCTCAACGACGTGAAAGTATCCATGTTTTTCAGCAAGAGCTTTAAATTTCCGTGTTATTAACGGACCACTGGTGCAATAAAGATCAAAAAAACCGGTAATCTTGTAATGACCGCCCTTTTCTTCACAAATACCATGAAACACCTGAACTTTCAGTCCGGTAATTTTATCATGAACAATATTTCCCGGCACAAATACGATATCCGGATCAAATGAACCGACTTCTTCTATGGATGTTGTACACCGCATATCGTTGCGGATATATTTCTCTAACACGGGCGGTAAAAAAATTAGTGAATCACCCCACTGCCCTCGTTCTATCTCTTCAACAAGCGCCTGGATTACGCTTAGTGAATATGGTTTTGTTATAAAATGTAGATAACGTCGCATATTTTTTTTAGAACCGTTTTAGAATATCGTCCACAATTCGCTTGCCGGCATTTCCATCAAGGACGCCTAAAAACCCTTCCGCTATTTCACTGGCGCGCCTGGAAAAATCATTCCTTTCTTTCATCGACTTGCCCAGTACTTCGGGTAGTTGTCCCGGGCTTTGAATATGATAGGCAAAACCCAGATGTTGCTGAATATCTTCATCCAGCCGACTCTTGCGGAACCACCGATTAAATATTCGGTGTTTAATCCTCAAATGGTGAAAATCACAAATAATAACCGGTCTGCCGACAGCCAGAAATTCAAATGCAGTGGAAGATACTTCCGTCAATAAAAAATCAGCCTGCTTGAAATAGGGAATAATATTACATTTTTCCGCCGCCAAAAGTTGAACATGGGAATACTTTTCCGCCAAATCCATAAATAACGATTTCTGATGTCTGTATTTATCTAATACCCATGAAAAATGATGCAATTTCACAATCAGGTTGTATCCCTTAGTCAATTCAGCAATGGATTCACCGAATATTTCAATCGAGCTGGGATAAAAAGTGGGAGCATAGAGAATCGTCGGTTTAGAAGGGTCAAGATTCAGGTCGTCATCCCGGTGTTCCGGATTATCAGAATTAAACAACGGATCCAGCTTGGGAAATCCGGTAACAACCAATTCCGTTGAGACGCCACGGCGTTTTAATTCATCATAGCGATATTGACCTTCCACATAGCGAATGTTTATACGAGGATTAAAATCCGTATAATAGCATGCTTTCACTCCGATCCCATGGTACAATAAGATCGCCAGTGTATTGGATGAACAATACTGTTCTGCATGACCGCTCTTACCAAATACTATAATGTCAAAATGCCGATCCAGAATTTCCTTACGCCGCGAATTCTCGTCGGCTGCGTCGATGAATTTCCCTGAAATATTCTTTACAGTATCTTTTACCAATTGGTAATCAACTCTTTTTTTGTCTATATATGCCGAAAAATAAATATCGAAGCTTCCCCGCTTCTCCATTTCACGGGCTACCGGAAGAAACTGGGGCAGATAATAGAGATGATGAACGTTAAACAGTACGCTTATTTTTTTCAAAAGAACTCGGTGATTACCTTAGTCTTCATCCCGGGCTATTATTCGGGGCAATATATGTTTACGGGCTTTTTCAAGATCTTCCGGAAAATCAATTTCAATAACCGGAATATCAGTGATATCTTCATAGTAAAGATCGTGTCTATCGAGAATCAAATCAACCGCTTTTTCAAAAAACGCCATCTTTTCCCCTCGATCTATGACTGTTTTCAAAGCATCAATAAAATCATTTGTCATTTCTGCCGCAAATTTGGCTATCCCGACAAATTCACCAAGGCTTCTCTCAATGTCGATTTTCTTGCCAATTCGCTGGATTTTATGATTATTATTTACGATAACCTTGACCTCTTCTTCACCACAGGGTTTGACCTCCACGCCCAACGCAGAGGCATTCTCAGAGAGCAGAATTCGTCTTATCAATTCATGATGAAACACGACATCGGCATTTAAATATAGAAAATCCTCGCCTGAGAAAAATTCCCGTGTAATATAAAGAGAATACACTGTATTAGTCGTTGCGTAATCCGGGTTTTCAATATACGTCAAAGACATATTTCTATATTGATTACCAAACCTGTCCTGAATTTGTTCTTTCAAAAATCCTACAACAATCAAGGCTTCGGCAACACCATATCGGTCAAGTGCATCCAGTTGGTGTTCTAAAATCCCTTTTCCACCAATATCTAACAGGCATTTATGTGTATTGTCAGCCAGCGGTGATAACCGCCTTGCCGAGCCTGCCGCTAAAATAACTGCTTTCATTCAAAAGACCTCTTCTTTTTAAAAATTACAGATTCTCTGATTTCTTAATCAACATTTAAACGCTTTCAACTTGAACCCGACATCACAGAAAATTTTATTAGTTGCGCCAATTTTTCAGATATTACTTCGGTAGTATAAAAACGTTCCACCAGCGCTCTCCCGGCTTTACCCATCCGGCGACGGAGAGCTTTATCCCTGAGCAATTTGATCAGACAATTAGCGAATTCTCGATCTGAGTTAACTGCAAACCCGGTCGTATTCCCATAGGTAACTTCAACATTCATTCCCACTGCAGATGCGACAAAAGGTACTTCAGCAGCCATACATTGTAAAAGTTTATAAGCACACTTGCCTTTGGCCCAGGGGTCATCGCTTAGCGGCATAATACCAATATCAAAATGGGCAATCTCCTGATCCTGACGATCAAGATTCCAAAATATGTGATGACATGGCAGGCTAGATATTGAACAGGGAGTATCCGATATAATACGTAATTCAAAGGGATAAACGGAAGCGACATTCGCTAAAATTGACTCAATTGAAAAAATATACTTCATTGTAGTGCGGCTCCCAACCCACCCTACAACTGGCTTTGGATTATCAGGAAAATTGTCCCGAGTCGGAATGTTATTCAATGGAACCGATGAAGGGAGTATAGCTAC
>JAGLWX010000206.1 GCA_023133185.1 Fidelibacterota bacterium | reverse complement strand
AAAATTACCATTACGCCTATTTTTATTTGTATTCACAAGGAAAATGATTAGATAGTGGCATGAAATACATCTGCAATGTGGAATTTTTCGGAGAAATTATAGTTGTTGTTTTAAAGGAAGTAGCGCATAGGGTCCGCCTAACAAAGTTAGTCGGGTAAAGAATCCCTGCTAATTTTAACGGGATACGGGCATTTTTTGACACTATGATAGACCAATAGTCAACTAACCCCTAACACAACGAACCGAAAACCCGCTCCGCTTATAGTAGCCGTAGCGGTAGACAACTGAACTGAGGCAATTCAGGTAGCGGTTCCACGCGAAGTACCTACTGGACTCCGTAGAAGACCAAAAGTAGGCGAAGTAACCAATATAGTAGTAACTACCACTATAGTAACGATAGCCGCCAGGTGACGCGGAAAAGCTCGATTCATCAGTTCCATTACTATTATCATTCCATCCGCTGGTGGATTTCAGTTTACTGCCTTCGTTAGTGCCACGGTCTCCTGTAACATCTGCTTCTGACTGACTCATGCCAAGGTACATTTCCAGTTGTTTCCATTCTTCATCTGTAGGCACATGCCAGCCTGCCGGAGCTATATTGCGGCTGTCGTTTACCGCATACCAGTTATACAAAAATCCATAGGTAACAGCATTACTGTCATTATTATCATAAATGCAGTAAGCTCCCGATGTCAGATTCTCCCAGTCTGAATCGTCTGTTACATTGGATATGGCATCACCATTTCGGAAATGAGTAACCTTCAGGTTTTCTGCCATCCATACCTGATCACCGATTGTAACTGTATTGTACACATTGCCGTCAATATCGGTTACAGTATCATCATCCTTAGAACTTGCCGAATCTTTTTCACATGATAAGTTGCTAAATAAGAAAAAGATTGATAATAGCGTTATTACTAAGAAATGTTTCTGCATCGTTTACCTTGATCTTTTTATTTATATTTTCTTTATTATGCTAACGGGCAACGCTCAGCCACGCTGAATGGAAAAACGCTATTCCCTTGTTTGTTCTCAAATCTCACATAATTCCTCAAATTCCAAACTCATCCCAGAGCTTTCAGCGTTGGCTGTAGCGAATGGTTAGGGCAATAATATTTATTAATTGAGAATATACGACGAAAGAACATTAACATTACCTATATATCGTTTACCAGAGGGAGTTGTTCTGTAATGAATACATTTGACAATTCCGACGGAGCGATCAATAAAATAATCTGTTTCCAGAAACTCTCCGTAAGGCGAAATTATTAATCTTGGAGAGTAATATTGAATACAACTAAATGTACCCGATGGTGTAATAATTATTGTATCTAGAGAGGTGAGTTCTCTTTTCAATTTATATAAAGAATCAATATGAAAATATTCAAATGTATATTCTTCGTTAACTGAAGCTGGATATTTGTAAACCATTGATGTAAGTCCTTGCCAATACCGGAAATATCCAGTAGGCTGATTAATACAAGTATCATGCGATATACCTCCTGAAACCCACCTATTTTCAAGAGTAAACCATCTTTCTTCATTTATGGTTACACAACCAGTCACTTTTGAATAGGGGGATGCCAATTGATATGATGCACCAGTACTATCGAAAATCCACGATTCATAATTCCAAATATTATCTATAGCTAACGGGATTACACCTGTAGATCTATCTATATCAAAATCATTATCGGAACAACAGATAAGAAAACAGAAAAAAAATGGTAAAAACTTATACATAATATTACGCCCTAACATATACATGAGCGACTCGGATAACTGCTTATAGACAGCTTTTCCTGTCGTATAAAATTCCAGATGGTAATTGTGTAAATCATTGTTAATCCAATTTTAAGCATAAGATTGGAATAAGTCAAACGGAATATTATCCGAGTCGGATGAAGTCCCTTGCGATTTGAGTAAAAGAAAAGTATGGACGTTTGTAGCGCATAGGGGAATCGAACCCCTGTTACCGACGTGAGAGGCCAGCGTCCTAACCGCTAGACGAATGCGCCATTATGCTGGGGTGCAGGGATTTGAACCCCGATCTTACGGTCCAGAGCCGCATGTCCTGCCATTGGACGACACCCCAAATCATCAAAAAGCGTGCTAATTTACAATTCGGTCAAGTAAAGGTCAAGCACTTCGACCGTCACACTTTCTATCCTGTTTAATTCATAAATCTTGCCACTTTGAATTCCTTCGGGAAAAGACACTAAGACTCTAAGAATTAATAAAATATAGATATTGAAATATGCGAAATGACTCAAAATTTATACCTTACCTTTTTATCTTTATTTTTATATTTACCCTATAACGTCATTTAGGAGATATGACACGATATATAGTTCCAACAAGCAATTGTAAATACTACATTTGGTACATTATATTTTTAAGTTACGTAATAGGGTTAAACATCACTTTGTGTCACTTCGACTTCGCTCAGTACATGCTTGGCGCCTTAGTGAAGGGAACAAGGGAAATAGTGGAAATATGGAAATATGGGCAATACAGGGAATACCTCTATATCCCGAACCCTTATACCTTATACCTTATATCCCTATACCTATACTATCTTAGTGGCTATGAATAATTCAGGCTATATTAAAATATCAATAATAAACGCAGCTGCGAATAACAATGTTGTCAATAAATGTAAGCCGATCGTTAATGCATTTACCGGCAGCAGTTCCATTATTTTATCATAATTCCGGTTTGCCAATTTAAACGAGCGAATTATCATCGGAGTCACAAGCATTACGATAAATGACCAGATTGGAAATATTCTCAATACTGTAAAAGTGACGATCCAGATATACACAAACAGCAAGGTGATTTTATAGACTATCAGTGATCTTTTCTTATTTTTCAATCGCACAACAGCCGTTCGTTTTCCTACCGCTCCATCCGCCTTCATATCCTGGAACCCATTAATAAACAAAATCAGACCGACGAGAATCCCGGCTGGTATTGACGCCAGAACAGGAATCCAATCCAATTGCTGAACTTGCACAAAGTATGTTCCCAACACGATAAGAGGACCATAAGAAATAACAATCGCCAGTTCGCCAATTCCCCTGTAGGATAGTTTAACGGGCGTAGCCGAATACGTAAATCCAAGTATTATACCGGCAAGTCCTATTATCAGTATCACATTCCCGGCTAAAATGAAATTCAGATATAATCCGATTAATATGGCAACGAGAAAAAATATTGATGCGATAAAAAATGTTTTTTCAGGAGAAATGATACCATTTTGAATCATCCGGCTTCCGCCGGTAAAAACATTATGATATTTATTGACCTCGTCGTTCCTGGAGCGGTGATCGTAATAATCATTAATAACATTAGCGCCGGCATGTGCGAATACTGTCCCGAGTAAAGTCAATAAAAAGAGTTTCCAGCTGAGCTGTTGCTGATAATGATAAGCGACTGCAACTCCGAGAATAACCGATGCAATACTGGCGGTAAAAAACGGCGCTCTTATTATCGCAGCCCATAATCGAAATTTTGTGACAGTTGCGTTGATTAGACTTTTTAATAATCCGGGTTTGTTCTCCTGGAATTCCAGAAACTCTTCATTTTCGCCCTGCCGCTTACAAGCAGTATTAATCTTCAGTGGAAAAATTTGAATTAATATTGTATTTACATCAGAGTCCCTGTTCTTTTGAGAAGGATATTTCTTTTTCCATTTCGTAGCGACGTCTTTTTTTACTGATGGATCGACTACAAGTTTTGCAATACCATTGTATGATAACGATGCGATATTATTCCTTGCCGGTACATCCAGCAATAAATGTACATAAGGATTATATGAAATTTGGTTGGCCGTGATGGAATCTTTTGGAATGAATAAAAATATGTTAAAACCATCGTTAATAAAACGAAATTTATTACTGTGACTGATTGTCGATACACTGCTCGATAAAATTACGTGTCTATTTTTATCGAGCGCCGATTTTATCTCTTTATATAATTCATGTGACATTCGAAAACCTTTTTGTATTACTTATTATCAAAAGAAAGATCTGATTTCATTCATAAGATTATCAAACCCAACCACCGTTACAGCATCAACGGGAATTGAGCGCTTGAAATATTGACCGTAGGATTTTTTATCAATTCTTTCATCCAGATTAATGACGATTCCCCGGTCTTCCTTTGACCGAATTAAGCGACCTATTCCCTGTCTGAATTTCAAAACCGATTCAGGAACATAATAATCATTAAACGGATTGCCTCCCTCCCGTTTAATCTTTTCAACATTAGCTTCAATAAT
>JAGLWX010000205.1 GCA_023133185.1 Fidelibacterota bacterium | reverse complement strand
CCGAGCGCAGCGCCCTCAAGCGGATCTGTTCCCGTTCCCAATTCATCGATCAGTACAAGCGACTTATCCGTGGCAGTTTCAACAAATTGTCTTAAGTTCGCCACATGTGACGTAAATGTCGAAAGATCATTTTCAATGGATTGCTGATCGCCGATATCGACCAGAAACCGGTCATAAAATGGCAGACAACTCCCATCATCAACCGGAATCGGAATCCCGGACATCGCCAGCAGACTCAGCAGACCGATAGTTTTCATAGCGACGGTCTTGCCGCCGGCGTTCGGACCGGTAATAATGACGCAATGGATATGCTCATCTATTGAAACATTCAGCGGAACAACATCTTTCACCAGCGAGAGCAGCGGATGCCTGGCGTTTTTGAAGATCAAATAACGTTTATTGAGTGACAGCTGCGGAACGTTGCATTTGAAACGTTGTGAAAATTTTGCGCAGGCGTACAGAAAATCCAGTTCCACAAGAATATCAATATTGAGTTCCAGATCATCAAAATCAGATCGTAATTCCTCTGTTAAATTCCGCAGAATATTTTCAATTTCTTCCTGTTCCTCAATTTCCAGTTCTTTTAGCGAATTATTGATCTCGACAATAATCAGCGGTTCCACATAGGATGTGGCGCCGGTGGCGGATTGCCCGTGAATTATTCCTTTAACTTTTCGTTTACTTTCACTGCGCAGAGGCAGAACAAAGCGCCCCTCCCTGATTGTGGGGTTCTCTTCATGCAGCCAACCCTCTTGTTTCGCCTGATGCATCACACGATCCACCTCGCGATGAAGCCGGGCAATGGTTTGTTGAACCTGTTTGCGGATACGCGCTAATTCCGGGCTGGCATTATCTTTTATAACACCGTCATCATTGATTACCCGGCGAATCCGGCGGTATTGTTGCTCGAAAGAGTTTAACGCTGCCAACAATACGGAAAGCGGTTTTAACAACTCTCGATTCAGCTGATAGAATTTTTTAATGTTTGAAATCTGTTGGAGTATTACAAGAATTTGTTTAAGTGTTTCTGCCGGCAAAAAGCTGCCTTTAATCCGGCATCTTTTTAATTCGGTTCTTACGTCAACAAAGAATTCTATGGGAAACCGACTGTTCCGCTCGCTCAAATTCTGGAGCGCTGAAATTCGATCCATCTGAAGCACAGCATCATTGACATTCCGGAAAGGTTTAAGATCTTTCATACGGTTCTTTGCCGCTTCAGATAATGTCCCATCTGCAATCAATGCAATCACGCGGTCAAATCCCAGTATCCCCATCGAATTTTCTACCATATTGTATCTCCGGCTTTCAAATCGGATCGATCAATGAATTCAATCTTCTTCCCCAGGGAATCAGGAATCGACGGGAAGGAAACGGGAATCTCCTTTTCCAGCATGAAAATACTCCGAATATTTTCTTTTAGAGAATCTGTCTGTTCCTCTATATCAAATGTTCTGATTAAAAACCGCTCACATTTATCCAGATATATGTAACTGGGAGATGACGCCTCTAATTTCTGAATAATTTTCGTTTCCGTAAAAATGCTGAGGCACCAGGCGACGATCGACATTACCAGGATTGCCTTAAGGGCGCCGAAACCCAAACCGGCAAGACGGTCCAGCCAGGCTAATTTCAAGGTTCTGATAATTCGCTTCAGCAGTGCTGAAATTAGTTGAATTGAGAGATAGACAATTAAGAATACGATAATAAAACCGATTACTGTTTGAATACCCTCTGAAACTGAAAAAATATCTTTGATCAATAAAACACCGAGAACATAGTAGCGGACGGCGAGATATGATGCAAAGATGAAGCCGATTAACTTAAGAGCTTCTTCGATCAATCCTCGGCGCAACCCGGAAAATCCCAGCAACCCGACAACGATGACTACAACCAGATCAAATAAAGTGTACATAGCGTAATAATTTAGGATAATTTGGATCGAACAATAGCCTGAACTTCCGATCCGTTGACGCGCCCTTTGACTTTTTGCATTACTCGCGGCATAACTTTCCCGATGTCCTTCATAGTCGCGGCGCCGGTCTCTGCAATAATTCCAGTAATGATTTTTTCCAGTTCATCGGTGGAAAGCGCTTCAGGCAGATAAGTTTCAATAACTGCCAGTTCGGCTTCTTCCTCTTTAACCAGATCGTCTCTGCCGCCTTCAGTATAGGCTTTAATTGCTTCGCGACGCTGCTTGGCGGCATTGGATAACACACCAATGACGTCATCATCAGTGAAATCTTTTTTCTGGTCAATCTCAAGTTTGCGGATCATCCCGCGCACCAGACGAATCACACCAACTTTAACATTGTTTCTGGATTTCATTGCCTCAATCATATCTTTTTGAAGCCGTTCTTTTAATCCCATAAAATGTCCTTTCGCATTAATCTGTGTTATGTTAATCTAAATTGAGCGATTCTGAACATGATAACGTCGATTCTTTCAATGACTTACTTCTACCTATTTGGTTTACCGCATTTATTTCATACTCTCTTCACAAACAAGAGTGTTTGTGTTACATAAATCGCTCAATTTAGGGTTAAATATACCGCCGTCATCATGCGTCCGGTTTTTCCTTTATCACGGCGGTGACTGAAAAATAATTTTTCGTTACAGGCTGTGCATAATTGGCTATCGTCAATATTTTCAATTTGGATACCCTGATCGATCAGCCGTATCTGGATTGCTTTGGGAATATCGAGATATGATTTATTATTTTTCCCTAAAATTACATCATCCGGAAACCGGCTGGATACATCATTCTTAACCTCGTAGCAACAAGATCGAATTGAAGGACCAATGGCACACTTAATATTTTCCGGACTGCAATTAAAATCCCTTGCCATAATCCGTAGTGTGTTTTCGAGAATCCCTTTTACGACACTCCGCCATCCCGCATGAACAGCCGCAATCACTCCTTGTTCGGGTTCAAACAATATCACCGGCGCACAATCAGCTGTCTTGATCACAAGGGGAATGTTTTTCCGAATAGTTATTAACGCATCCGTCGATTCGAAAGCGCCCGGATGATCCACGATTTGGATTGTATTTCCGTGAATCTGGACTCCCTGAGCGAACTGTTGCGGATCAGACTTCAATGCCTGAAAAAACAGTTTGCGGTTTTTATGAACATTTTCGGGGATATCTCCGACGGACAATCCAAGATTTAACGTATCATACGGAGAATTACTGACGCCGCCTACACGGGCGCTGAATCCATGGCAAATGCCGTTCCAAGAATTTAACAGTGAAGATTTATATACTATTAGATCGGTCAAAGTATCAGCCACTGAAAACGAAACAGTGTAAAATTATAACTTTTAGAAAACATATAACAAACTCTACGATGGTAAGTCAGATGACAGTTTTTTCGTTTGGTTTTATACTATTGTTATGCAATTATTACCTGAGTTCATAGTTCATTAATTTATATTCGTCATCCCACTTACTATAAAGTAAACTTCCATATTCGTCCCACACCTCACCTTCAATATAAACATTACGGAGAATTAATCCTTCATCGGCAATAAAATCATCAATACGAACATTAGTTTCGGAAATCATATAATCCATTCTTAATTGATAGCATTTAAATGTTCCTGCGGGCACTGTAATTGTTGTATCTTGGATGACTTTCCTATCCATTCGCCACGGATGACCTGCTTGTCGGTAAGTCCAATAAGATCCAATCTCAAGCGGATATTTCAATGAGTAAACAGGAGGATCCTCATAATATAATTTTCCGTTTTCACTCAATTTGTTAAGTCGAGTTAATTTTCCATAATATAATTCTTTTAGATGTTTAGGTATTAATGGCTCATTAAAGAAATTCGATCTGTTTATAGACTTCGGAAGTACTAATGAATATGGATAAAGATAAGCTATAAGGAATAATCCGGTGTCTCTTTCCTCGTAGTAATATAATCCCACAAAAATACTACTATCTTCCCATGTCTGCTCAATCAACTGAATCGTTTCTATCGTGTCCAATAGTGTGGTCTCCTGAACAACAATAACTGAACACGTATCGTATCCCGATATTATTCCACATGTATCTGTTTGGGTAGAATCAGAGGATGTATAATTAATATACTCCCGTCGATACTCCCACCGATTTCCGATTGATAGAGGATAAGTATAATTTTCTTTCGGAACAGTCAGTTCATCCTCACATCCAATAATCATCATTAGAATAATTGATAATACTGATACCCACTCATGTCTTTTCATTATTTGACCTCCTTTTTGTCTAACATAGATACAAACTGCATTAAACATGCTTAATATCGTGGTGAATAGGAAACCAGATCGCCATTTTCGATCACCGCAACCGGCTGCACTTTTTCGCCTTTCATAGTCAGAATGAATGCACAGGAATTGACTCTCGGTCGATTACCCCGGAACGAAATGTTTCTGCAGATACCGTTATAGGTCGGCATCTGGGCTAATTTTTT
>JAGLWX010000204.1 GCA_023133185.1 Fidelibacterota bacterium | reverse complement strand
ACTTTCGGGTGATCTTTCAAGAGCTGCGGATCGTTCCAGTTACCGCTGCCATAAATTTTAGCGCTTAAATTGTAATATTCCAGCTGCGGAATCAGCATCTTTAAATCGCTGGCGTAGGCTGGAACCAATATTCCATCAATGGATTGGATGCGATATTCCAGTGAATCTTCTTTCGGTATCATAAATTCAGTGGAATCCATTAATCCCGTCAGGATAAGCGCATTTTGGAGATTAACGATATAGACTGAATCCGAAGTGAAAATCCGGTATTCATCATCATAAATATCCACATAAATACTATCGGTCAGCCAGAGACTGTCGGAAACTGTGTATTGCAATAGCCGTTGCTTATTATCCTCAATTTTCTGCTCTAACATTCTCTGCACAATTTCAAGACCGGACTGCCGGATAGTGGAAAACTGATGTTTTAATTCCTCCGGTGCGCCATGGTACCACTGCTGAGAAACAATTCTCCCACCGGCTTCGTCAACCATACGACAGAATGCATCGGTCATCTCTTTGCCAAATTCATCGGCAGGCGCCAGGGTCGCCACCGTCTGAACCCCGGTCATATTACTGGAATAAGTTCCCAAAAACCGTCCCAGGTTCTCATAATCAACATTAGCTTGAAACACATAAGGACCCAGCGATCTGATTTCGCTGCTGGTCGCCGTGGGCGAAATCAGCGGCACTTTTCGTTGATTTGATACCGCAGCGATCGCTATGGTATTTGCGCTGGTGACCGATCCGAAAATTGCCCTGACTTTGGGATTATTACAGAGATATTCAACTTTTTTGATACTTTCGACCACCTCTCCCCGGTTGTCCATTACGATGACGGCAATCTCTTTATTATTGTTCGCTCTGAACTGGTGCAGCGCATATCGAACGCCGTTTAAAATATTCGCGCCCATATTCGCCATTTGTCCGGAAAGTGGAAGAATCACGCCAATATAAACCTTTTCACGCACCCGGTTCCGCAACCGCTCTGTTGTGATAGTATATTCATTATTAAAATAAGGACCTTTGATCATGCCCCGGATGCGACGCAATTCCTTTTCCGCCTGTTTCGTATCACCTTCGGTATGACGTTTTTCAGCCAATTTCAACGAAAGGAAAAGCTTGTCGAAATCCTCATGAGTATTTTTAATAAATTCTTCCAGCTCCGGAATACTCACAAACAGGTCTATAATTGTTTCGACTGTTTGCTTACTGAGATAACGCAGACGATCTTCATCAGTGTTTTGCATGACATTCAGATAGTAGAAAATCGCTTCTTTGTACGAACCGCGGATTAGATTGGCTTCACCAAGGGTGTATTCCACATTATCCAGATACCGGGAAGATTTGTGTACTAAAATAAATTCACGCCCCAGCTGAATTGCCCGGTCCAGATCTCCCAATCGAAGATAGGTTTTCATCAGCATCAACCCGGAAGCGCTGATTAAATGGTTTTTAGATTCGGGAATTGAATTAAATTCCTCAAAAACATTCAATGCATCCCAGTAACGTTCTTCATTATAATATTTAACGCCCTGATTGAAAAGGATTTTCAGCGAATCAACCGGCTCAACAGCAGTACTATCCTCGATAAAATCAATCTCCTGAGAAACACCAAGGCTCAAAGTAAAAATCAGGCAAACTATAATTTTCAACATTTTCATAAGCGTATTCTATCAGATCATTAATTAATTGTAATTATACCTAATTCGAAAAGGGTTTTAATACTTAACGCAGAGGCGCAGAGATCGCAGACCTGCCTACCGTTTCCTGTCTGCGTGCGGGCACGCACAGGCAGGCTCTTTGGTAGGCGGGGATTATTATAAATTTTACTGTAAATTGTTGACCACACGATATATTCCATTACGCAATACTTCAACGTGAAAGTTGATTATCAAACCCAAATGCTTATCAATCAGTCGTAAATATGTCAATAATTTAGGTTTGTCTATAGGTGATAATTTCTCTTTGACTTTCAGATCAATAATTACCTTTTCTTCTACTAACAAGTCCAAACGAAGATCAGTACCGAGTTTGATTCCTTTATAGGGAATCGGAACACTCTGTTGTCTTACAAATCGTAATCCTCTAAGATAAAACTCATGACAAAGTACATCTTCATAAACAGATTCCAAAAGTCTTGGACCTAAAATCCTATGTACTTCTATCGCCGCTCCGATTATCTTCTCTGATATTTCATTTTCACGCACAATTTATAAATTCCTTTAAAATTTTCTGCGTTCTCTGCGTCTCTGCGTTTATATTTTTTCTCACA
>JAGLWX010000203.1 GCA_023133185.1 Fidelibacterota bacterium | reverse complement strand
TAAAATTACCATTACGCCTAAAATTCATATAAATAATATATTCCGGATAAATCCATGACATTACAAAAAATATAATTGATTTAATCATGCAGCATTGCCCTGAAAATAAATTCAAACTGGAGTGAGCCAAACATGAACATTCCCAAACAAGATTTTTTTATGAAAAAACTACTTTTAATCATCTCATTACTTTTTTATATCGGCCAGACAACAGCATTTGCCGCGCAAAACCAGGTGACTCTGCAGCTCTTCTGGAAACACCAGTTTGAATTTGCGGGCTATTACGCCGCAAAGGACCATGGATTCTATGAAGATGCCGGTCTGGATGTCAAAATACGGGAATATCAATCCGGTATGGACGTGAATGAAGAAGTGCTGTCGGACCGGGCGGAATTTGCTACAGTTTCCTCTTCGGCTACCAAGAATTATCTGGAAGGTCAACCGATCAAACTATTGGCCAATATCTTTAAACATTCCGCTCTGGTGTTGCTGAGTCATCGTGATGCGGGAATACGTAGGCCCGATGATCTGTACGGCAAACGATTGATGCTGACTGCTCAGGAACGTACTGCGGTTGAATTCATCTCTTTTTTTGCAAAGAACGGAATCGACCCTGAGAAACTATCTTTTGTTGATCATAATTTCGATCCGATGGCTATTGTCGATGGTTCGGCAGATGTGATGAGCGCTTACATCACCAACCAACCATTTATCCTGCAGCAAAATAACATTCCCTACAACATTCTTGACCCGGCTGTTTATGGTGTGGATTTCTATGGAGATTGTTTAATTACTTCCGCAAAGCTGTCCGAGGAAGATCCGGAATTGGTAAAGGTGTTTAAAGAAGCATCGCTGAAGGGCTGGGACTATGCTTTACAACACCCGGAAGAAATCATTGAGCTGATTCTAAATGAGTATAACACAAGCAACAAAAGCCGTGATGCCTTGCGTTACGAGGCAACTGAGACGGCGAAGCTGATCCTGCCGGAAATCTATCCCCTGGGTTCGATTGCCCCGGAACGATTGCGCCGTATAGCCAATGCCATAAATGAGGCGGGAATCGGCAAGAGTGTTTCGGACATTGAATCCTTCATCTTTGGTCTGGAGTATGAACCAACAAATGAAGATACTGCAACCGAGGACTCTAAACTGTCTGTTAAAATGTTCACCCAAATTGCTCTTATCTTTATCTCAGTGATCATTGTTGTCTTTTTGCTTCTCAGGTTTTTATCAAAAGCTTCAAAAAAGAGTGATGAGTTTACTTTCCAGAAAAAGAAATATCTGATTATTATTATAATTGCTCTGTTTCTTGCTTTCACCGTGTTGTTAACCCGGATAGTGCTACTAGGGATATTCCGGTGATCTTTATTACGGCAAAAACTGAGACGGACGATATTGTTAAAGGCTTTGAAGTCGGAGCGATTGATTATGTCACCAAACCCTTCAATCCACCTGAACTTATGGCAAGAGTGCAAACCCAATTAATGATTAAGCAACAACGCGATGAAATTGCAGAGAAAAATGTTCAGCAGAAAGAATTGCTGCACGTTCTTGCCCACGATCTGGCAAATCATTTTGCCATTTTGCAGATGTCGCTTCAGGCTATTGAAGTACTGCCGCACAAACTGGAATCTTATAAGGAAAAAATGAATCGGGCTGTTGTGAACGGGATTGATGTCATTAATCTGGTCCGGGAAATGCGGGCGATGGAAGCTAAAGGAATTGAGTTGTCATCGATTAATCTTCTGGAAACCGTGAAGGAATCCCAAACCCTGATCGGTGAAAAGCTTGCTGCAAAAAAGATTAATCTTACAATTGATGTTGATCCCAAAATCACTGTTATTGCTGAAAAGCGCTCCCTGGTTAATTCGGTGCTCAATAATATATTAACCAATGCTATTAAGTTTTCTTTTGAAGGATCATCAATCAGCATAAGTGCTACAATTGAAGATAGCCTGGCGAGATTGAGTATTCGCGATTCAGGGACCGGGATACCGGAAAATTTACTGGCAAATCTTTTCGATGTCAGCAAGTCCACCAGCCGGACTGGTACAAATGGAGAGAAGGGCACCGGTTTCGGAATGCCCCTGATAAAGAAATTTGTTGAACTTTACGGTGGTTCTGTAAATGTGAAATCAAAACCCAAAGATGAAAATCCTGACGATCACGGGACGGAATTTATTATACAAATGAAAACTGCTTAATGTATCAGTTATAAACATTGGCAGTCTATTAAGCCCGGTTTATTAATAAATATTAGAGCACGTATCTTTAACCTTGCATCTTTTTTCTGCCTTATCTAAAATAACCAAAGATTAAAACCACAGGTATTCATGCTAATTCGTGTTGCTACAAAAGAAGATAATCGTGCGTTACTGGAATTATCGCGGCAGACGCCGATGGATGCGAAACTGGTGGTCAATATCGACCGTTCGCCGGATTATTTTTGTCTTGCCGGTTTACAGGGAAATGATCCGTCGATATTCGTTGCTGAAAAAAGTGGCAAAATAATCGGGATTGTCGGCGTTTCTTTTCGGTACGTTTATTTCAAAGGTGAGAAGATCCGGATCGGCTATATCGGCGGGATTAAAATCGATCACGCCTGCCGAAATTCACTGGTGGCTTTCCGTCTGATGAAGCATGTGGTGGACTATTTATCCGATTCTCCAATCAAGTTTGCGGTGATTCTGGTGATGGGAAATAATGCGAGCATGAGTGCGCTGCTGTCGGGACGCGCCGGCATTCCACCCTTTGATTGCCTCGCAACATACCGGATAAAATATCTATTACCGTTTCGAATTCAGCGACCTTCCGCCGAATATACTTACCGTCATGCGACCCGGTCTGATATTCCCCGGTTGAGTGAACTATTTCGACGGTTTTATGATAATTATGAGTTAGTGCCGCAGTGGAATGATGAATATTTACTTTCGCTTTATGAAGAGCCGGATTATAAGCTTGAAAATACATGGCTTGCCGCAGATGGAAAAAAGATCGTTGCCGCAGTTGCCTTGTGGGATCAATCGGCTTTTAAGAACACTGTTGTAAGTCGTTATGCCGGCAAGTATTCACTCATGTATAAAGCCCTGAGACCGTTTAATCTGTTGCCTCCGGAAGGTCAGCCATTATCGGAAATCAGCATTCGTCATTGTGTTTTTAATAAGCAAGACCTGCCAGCCGCCGTGAATCTGATCCGGTGGGTGATGAGAAATCAAATGACCGATTACCGCCTTGTCCGGTTTGGATTTTTGCAAAATTCCCTACACAAAAAGATTCTTGATAAATTTTACGGCATATCAATTCCGGTCAATCTTTATTGTGCATTTAGACACACTGATAAAGACCGTGAGCGGATAGTAAATCATTTGCAACAATCACTTATCTGGGAGGATTTGTCATTACATTAAATCAAACAACGCCGAGTGAATTATTTTTTATCACCAATTTGCTGGCAGGCGGCGGGAAAGCCCGGAAGCGCTGGAATTCGTTTAGCGAACAATTACAGGAAAAGAACTACCGGATAAATTGTCATCTTACTCAGTACCAGGGACATGCCGTCGAATTAGCGAGACAGGTTGCCGGAGAAGGCATCAAACGAATTTATGTGTTTGGCGGTGATGGAACCCTGAATGAAGTCCTGAACGGCATTATTAAATCCGATTGCCTGATTGATCCGGAGGTAGAGCTTGTCTTTCTGGGCGCCGGCAGCAGCTGTGATGTGGAAAAAATGTTTCCGGAAAAACTGGAACTGATTGACCGGATCGGATCGAAGCGATCTTATCTAATTGATGTGTGTAAAATTGCCTGTCGCAATGATCAGGGAAATCCGATTGTTCGCTATTTCCTGGCAAATTCCAGTATTGGCGTGATCAGTCAGTCAGTCGAATATTTCAATCAAAAAAGAGTGTTCATGTCCTTTCTAAAAAGACTGAATATTGACGTCGCTGCCATTTATGCCGGGTTAATAAATGTTTTCCAGTTTGGGAATTTTAATGCGGAAATCGTAATTGATAATACTGAACGCTTAGATCGTGAGTTGAAAAATATCACAATATTCAAGTGCTCCTATTTTGGCGGCGGCATGAATTACGGTGTGGAATCGGGATATGACGATGGCAAACTGCATGTTGCCCTGATCAATAAAATGGGCAGATTAAGATTACTTTCATATATACCGTCATTATATACCGGTAGGGTCTTAAAGAAAAAACGGGCGGAATATCACCAGGCAAATGATGTGATCGTAAACCTTAAAAAAGGCAATGTTGTCATTGAAACCGACGGCGAAATTATCGGGTATCCGCCCTGTGAATATTCGCTGTTGCCCGGATTTATCAAAATCATTGTTTAATAGAAACCAATTTTCAATCCAGCTTGCTGGATCAAATTGGTTTCATACTCAGGGGAAAGGAACTAAACCAATTTAGCCCCGTCAGTAGCCGGGTCGGAAATTGGTTTTATAGTGATTTATAATAACCTTTTTTATATGATTGCTGCGGTGGAATAATTATATTCGGGAATTAATTTTTTAAATGGGGAATTGGTTTAATGAAAGTACTGCTGGTCTATAATCCATTTGCCGGACATAAACGGGCGAAAAAGATTCTGCCGGAAGTCGAGGCATATTTTCTGGAAAAAGGTATCGAATTTGATCTGCGGACCACGGATTATCATGAACATGGTATTCAGATCGTAATGGATGCTGATTTGAGTCAATATGACGGAGTTGTTGCAGCCGGAGGGGATGGGACGCTGTTCGAAGTTATCAATGGATACTATCGGAACGAATCGAAAGTGAAAATACCAATCGGCATTCTCCCAATCGGCACCGGTAATGCCTTTGCCCGTGATATGGAACTGTATAATACGCATTGGAAAGATGCGATTGATATAATAGCATTGCGATCGCCACGCAAAGTGGACGTCGGACGATTTATTTCACACGGTGAAACTTATTACTTTCTGAATATTTTGGGATTGGGATTTGTCGCTGATGTGACGGAAATCGCCCTAAAATTGAAAGTATTAGGAAATTTATCCTATACCTTGGGTGTTTTTCAAAAGACGATTTTTCTGAAAAGTCATAAATTAATAATTACAATCGATGGTCAGGAATATCAGCGGGATAATATATTTGTCGAAATTTCAAATACACGCTGGACGGCGAACTTCCTGATGGCGCCTTCCGCCGAAATTGATGACGGGTTTCTTGATGTAACCTTACTTGGCAAATTAGGGCGCATCAAACTCCTGAAGAGTTTCCCGAAGATATTTACGGGCGATCATATTTATCTTGATGAGATTGAGACCTTCAAGGCTAAAGAAATAAAGATTAAAACGGATATTCCGAAAGTGCTGACGCCCGATGGTGAATTAATCGGCATTACACCGATTGAGGTTAAATGTCTTCATCAAGGAGTAGAGGTTTTTTGGCGATAAAGATGCTTTAATTATCCTTGAAGTCTTCAGCAAAAAATCGAAACAGACTCCGAATTGTGTTATTGAAATCTGCAAAAGACGAATAAAGGAATATAACAATGCGTGAGAACAAAAGAAAAAGACTCGAACAAAAGGGCTGGAAAGTCAGCTCAGCTGATGATTTTCTTGGGCTCACCCCTGAAGAATCAGCATATCTTGACCTCAAACTTAGTCTGAGTGAAAGTCTGCGTAAGCTTAGAAGGAAACAGCATATGACTCAAGCTCAGCTTGCAAAACTCATCCACTCCAGCCAATCACGTATTGCTAAGATGGAAGCGGGAGATTCGACTGTATCGCTTGATCTTATTATCCGATCACTTCTCGCATTAGGCGCTTCGAATCAAGAATTAGCAAAAGCAATCTCAACTTCTAAATAATCGCCAGTAAAGATATCATATACCTGTTTAATCCTCGTTCCCAAATTGAATTTGGGAACGAGATAATCAAAACAATTGCTACTTTGTATAACGTAACCGAATCATTAAATTTGAAACAATATTATGAAGATTTACCAAATAAGTTAGAGAGAGAAGGGATCAATCCTAAAATACCATGGTTGTTTGATTTTAAGTCTGTATATCTTATTGAAAAATATAAATATTATTGATTTTAATTTGAAATAGCGTTTAATTTGTAAGCGTTGAAATAGCGAGTACATTACATGGAATCAATCCACTCA
>JAGLWX010000202.1 GCA_023133185.1 Fidelibacterota bacterium | reverse complement strand
AAATACCGTTCATATAAACTGTTAATGTCACAAACAGTTAATACAATTTTGGTTTCGTCTGGAGATACCCCATAATAACAAATGGATAATTGACTTGGGGTTACTAATATTTCTGTTGAACTTTGTTCGAGAGTACTATAGAATGATATTGTTGTTGAACTATGAGATAAATCCCGTGTTCGATAATAAAATCCAGATTCATCATTGGACCAAATAGGATTATCTTCATCTTTTTCTGATCCAATAATTTTAGCTATTGAAGAATCAGTCAGGTCCATTAGAAAAATATCCAATACTCCCGATTCGTTTGAGGAAAAAAGCAATTTATCCCCCTCTTTGTTAATTGCCGCATTCACGTAATTAAATGGTTCTTGTTGTAATAATATTTCCCAGTCTTTTCCATCGATACTAGATTTTGCCAAACAACGGTAGCCATTATTATATGTTGAGAAAAAAATCTCTCTGTGATTTTCATTATATACTGGTAAAATGATATTCGTCGGTAACCGAAAAAGAAACTTCTTTCCAGATCCATCAATATTCATTTGACCAAAAGAATGTCCTCCACCTGTTGTATCAATTACAAACCCAATTTTATTCAAATCGTGCAAATAAATTGGTGAAGCCGATCGATATTCAGTTAACATCTCGACCTTCTCTCTTCTGAAATTATACCGAAGTACCCGCTGATCACCTGAGAAATATATGAAGTCACCATAAGAATCATTCTGAATAGGTTTAAGGATCTCAAAACATGAAACCATTAGCAATAATGGAAAAAGCACTAACAGTGACAAACAGTGATAAAAAAACTTTCTGGTCATTTTCATCTCCTTTTCTTTTACACAATAAAAATACAATAATCATTTTTAAACGTCAAGATTATTTACTCAATGGGGAAGCAAGTAAAATCTTGTGGGCTCACCTGCAATTTTTGTATCTTCTTGATGTTTCACTCCACATTTGATTCAGTTTTTTACTTCTCAGGGCGAGTAAATTATTAATACCTTTCCGGCTCCAACTCATGCCCTGTCGTTTACAGCGCCTACCGATATGAATACCAATATTCTTCTCAATGCCTCCCGACCCATTGCGATCCTCTCTGGAATAGTTCATACTATCCCGGTTCTGGGATACATAGGTCAACAATTCGGTCTGATCTTTTATACTCAGATTTTTTGACCGAACCAAGTTTTGGATTTTCCCGACCAATTCCTCTGCGGATTGATCATAAACGGTCCAATTAATGATTTCCATCTCGTCATCATTCAGAACCTTACTGCAGGCTTTTTTCAAATGATACAGATCCAGGCATTTCTCAGCTAAAGGAAATACATAATTTGCCGTACTTCGCAACCAACCGGCGCCGTCACTGATGAATGTAACCGGTTGGCGCCAATTCAAACCTCGTTTGCGGCAAAAAGCATAAAAACGTTCACTAAAAATTTCGCTGTTCTCTACTTCAGTATAACTCTGTTTATTCATCAGTCGCCAGCGATGCTTACCAATCTGTTGAATACAACTGTACATGATTCCATTCTTTATTTCAAACCGATCCTCGCCTTTCTCGCGGCTGGATACCATCGTACCATCTACCTCGATATAAACCGGCGGTTGCAACCGCTGCTCTATAGGAGTTTGGTAATCATGGGAATACTCATCACGAGCCTCTTCAAAGATCCGACGACGCTCACGATCATGAATCTCGCGCTCTTTACGGCCTTCACGCTGTATAAGATGCCAGATGCCTTTGCCACTCAGCTTAATTCCCAGGAAGCGTTCCAACAAACGACTACTCCGACCATAAGGAAGTTCCGTGCCTAAATCAATCGCCAGATCCGCTACCATCCGGCTCATGCCGCTTTCAGGCAGAAACGATGCCAGTGGATATATGTCCTTGTGACCCGCTCTGCGATACCGATGACGATTAATCCATACTGACCCAAAATATGTCCGCAACTTGCAACTTGTTTTACCGTTATAACGATAATCCGGATGATCCTGTTCAAAAATCCGACTAAATTGTATATCCATTTTCTCTATGTATTGCTTGACCATCTCTAAAACTGCTCGCCTTACCTCAACAATTAAACAACTCTCAAAACTGTTGAAATTGTCAAATTCTCTCTCTACTTTTAATTGGATACTTATTGTGTCCATAGCTCACCTCCTTTTTTTCTCTATCTATTTAAGGTGAGCTATTTTTTCTCTCTCCACAAGATTTTACATGCTTCTACTCAATGGCTATCCCCTTTAAAATTACATTAATAAGGATAAACCTTTATCACTTATCTTGCCGTATAAACGATGTTATTGAACCAACATCTATAATCAGAATAATTATATATTGCTTTTAACCGATTTTATGATTAATTATTTGATAGCTTTTTTTAATTAGAAAAGAAGACATTATAGGCTGTATATGCCTTGCGGACGGACTTGAGCAGCGCATGAATCATACGATACCAAAACAATTTTTCCCGTTACACGGGAAACCAATCATAACATACTCCCTTGAAACAATGGAAACAGTCTCTGAAATCGACAGGATAATTGTTGTATACAATAAAGATTTTCGTTCGGTGTATGAAGAATTGTTCGACACCTATATTGTCAGCAAATGTGTTCTGGATGAAGGTGGTGATTCACGCCAAGATTCTGTTTGGAACGGTTTTAAAAACCGTTGAAAGCAAAAAGATATTTCTTCATGAGACGTCCCGTCCTTTTATCACCCCCGATTTCGTTCAGTTTCTTTTTAAACACTCCCACGAAAAAACCGTGGATTTGTTAATTATGGCGGAATATAGTCTCTACGATGATGCCGATATTTTTGGACCACAACCAATAATAATTTATGTACGTTAATCTAACAAAACATATAAATATAGAGTTTCCGGATACTGTTTCTTATATTAACTTATGTGAAATTGCACACCTGGAGATATGCCCATGAAAATATCCATTTACCGTCACTCAAGCAACATAAAGCGCTTACTGTTAGTCCTGGCAATTGTTCTGATTTTCTCCTTATTGAGGTATTCCCAGAACATCGTCAATAAACTACGAGACGATTTGACCAACATGATGCGGTTTTATGCCACCGTATATGCTCAGGCGGCTACCGAGGAAAACAATCAGGATTTCAGTTTTATCTTTGATCAGATCATCCGTAAATCCTCAATCCCAATGATCATTTCCGCTGATACAACTAAAACACCGACAGCCTGGCGTAATGTCGGTATCGAAGAAATCGAACTAACCGACGATACCCGGATCATTCTTGAAAAAATGATGAAAAGAATGGACTCCGCCAATGATCCGATCCCTCTCATATACAATGACTATAATTTGGGTTATATCCATTATGGGGACACAAATCTGATCCGTCAATTAGTGATGCTGCCGTATGTTGAAATTTCCGTGGTTTTCTTATTCATTTTTCTTGGTTATCTCACATTTCAACTGATTCGCAGCAGTGAAAAACGCTCTATCTGGGTCGGAATGGCTAAAGAAACCGCCCATCAGTTAGGAACTCCTCTTACCTCACTTATGGGCTGGATTGAATTATTGAAAACCGAGGCGCCGGACAACGACCACATCGATGAGCTTACCAAAGATATTAAGCGGCTCGAAAAAGTGACTAACCGCTTCAGTAGAATCGGATCCACACCGAATTTAAAAGTCACGTCCCTTAACCCGGTAATACAGGAAGCCGTCGATTACTATCGACGCAGATTACCCCAATTGGGACCCGGCGTATCTATCACATTCCAACCGGGTGGTGAATATCAGGCTGTTATAAACAGGGATCTGTTCACCTGGGCTATCGAAAATTTAATTAAGAATGCATTAGATGCGGTCTCCCAGCTAAATGGTAAAATATTGATCACTACGCAATTACTAAAAAACAACCGACGGATTGC
>JAGLWX010000201.1 GCA_023133185.1 Fidelibacterota bacterium | reverse complement strand
ACAATGCGGATCATTAAAGAATATCACCACGGAAAATTGCTGCTGTTAGAGAGCAAACCATCCGAAAAGACCGTAATGCGGATTATGCTTAGAAAGTGTTAACTGTTCAGCCATATAGGGCGGGCAGGTTTTATTCTAAGGTTGAGATTGAGATTAAGGTTAAGGTTGCTTGTCCGGCGTAACCTCCACAAATATAGGAGTCCCTGTTGGGACAGATTTCAGATTGCCCCAAGGGGTGCCTTTGGCACAAATATCCCCAAGATAATGATCAGATTCAGCATTACTCCAACACTCCATCCCGTTAGATTTGGGTTTTTATCCGTCTCAAACAGCGCTGATGCCTAAAAAAAAGATTTAGCAGTTGGTATAAAAATTTGATTCTCGTAAATTTCCCGATGTTCTGTGATGATAAACGGTAAATGAATGTGGAATTATCTACTATTTTAACACCCGATCTTATACTTTATCCGGTCAAAGCAGCTACAAAAGAAGAGGCAATTTCCCAGTTGGTCGATGTACTGGTAAAAAATGGAAAACTGACTGAAGCGGAAGAGGCTAAATCCGCCGTCTATAAACGAGAAGAACTCATGACCACCGGCGTCGGAAAAGGCGTTGCACTGCCTCACGGGAAGTACGCTAATATTGATGAAGTGCTTGTGTCATTCGGGATATCCATAGAAGGTATCGACTTTGACGCCATTGACGGACTACCGGTAAATATCTTCGTTTTGCTACTTACACCTGAACGATATCCAAGTAAACATCTGAAACTGCTAAGCAAGTTTTCACGCATGTTGAATATTGCCAGTTGCCGGGAAGAATTATTAGCGGCGGATTCTGCTGAAAAGATCGCCGAAATATTATACCTGTATGATGAAAATACGCAAGCCGGTTCCCATTAATACAATGACATTTAAACTATATCAATTATCAAAAATAAATCCAGCCAACATTTAAACAAGATAAAGGAAATACTGTGTATCGAAGAATAAAAGGCACAAAAGATATTCTACCGGGTGAAATATACCAGTGGCAATACGTCGAAAAAATTATTAGCGAACGTCTCGAACGGAATAATTATCAGGAAATCCGAACTCCTTTGTTTGAAGTAACTGAACTTTTTACCAGGGGGATTGGTGCCGATACCGATGTTGTTTCCAAAGAAATGTACACCTTCCCGGATAAAGGCAATACGAGTCTGACGCTGCGCCCGGAATTGACAGCGCCCGTAGTAAGAGCCTTCATTCAGAATAATCTCAGCCAGATCAGCCCGGTAACCAAATTGTACTATTTCGGTTCTCTTTTTCGCCAGGAACGTCCGCAGAAAGGGCGCCTGAGACAATTCACCCAGTTCGGTTTTGAAATCATCGGTTCCGAACACCCCGAAGCCGACGCCGAAGTTATCCAGACCGTCTATGATATATACAAAGAACTTGGCATTAATGATTTATCGGTGCGGATCAACAGTATCGGCAGTCTGGACAGCCGGAATCACTATTTGAAAATCCTGAAATCCGCATTAAAACCTCATTTTAATGATTTCTGCAACACCTGCCGGGAACGCATTGAGAAAAATATTCTGCGCCTGTTCGATTGCAAAGTTGAAAGCTGTCAGCACATCCTTGACAGACACGCTCCTTCAATACTGGATCATCTCAATCCTGATGACACCCGGCATTTTGAAGAAGTGAAATCCCTGCTGGACGCCGCTTATGTCCCGTATGAGGTTGATAATAAACTGGTCCGCGGATTAGATTATTATACCCGAACGACCTTCGAAATTACCAGTTCCTTATTGGGCGCCCAGGACGCCATCTGCGGCGGCGGGCGTTACGATCATCTGATAGAAGATCTGGGTGGTGTGCCCACACCGGCTGTAGGAGTCGCCTCAGGGATGGAACGCCTGCTCATGATTTTAAATGAAAGCCAGGCAATTCCGGAAAAAGAAATCAATCTGATCTATATTGCTGTTTTAGGTAACAATGCCCGCCAGGTGGCTTTTAATATTGCCACGACATTACGTTCACGCGGTCTTCGAGTTGAATTGGATTTTCTACGCCGCTCACTAAGAGCACAGATGCGCGACGCTGGTAGAAAGCAAGCCCACTGGGTAGTTATTATAGGAGAGGATGAGATCCATAAAGACAAAATCCTGCTGAAAAACATGACTACCGGCGAACAGAAAGAAATTCAATTATCACAGGCTGCCGATCAGATTGAAGCCGCCACTAAATAAATTGGTTTTTATACCACATTAATTTCACAACCTTTTTCGCTAATGCCGTCATTACCATTTCCAATCGAAAATCGTTATTATCGCTATAGCACATATCTACGTCAAACTTTTGGCGAAAAAGTTTACAGAATATCTCTGGACGCCGGATTCACCTGTCCGACTCGCGATGGGCGCCTCGGAACCGGCGGTTGTCTCTATTGCAATAACGCCAGCTTCGCCGCTGACCGTTCAGAGAAATTAAAACCCGTCCGGGATCAGTTGATCGAAGGAATAGAACGATCTATAAAGCATCGCAAAGCCAGGAAATTTTTGGCTTATTTCCAGGCTTATACAAACACTTATGGTTCAGTCCGTGAACTGGAAGCGCTGTATCGCTCTGTTCTTGGTATTCCGGACATTGTAGGAATCCTAATAGGCACTCGTCCCGATTGCATTAATAATGATATTCTTGCTTTATTACAAGATTTAAATCAACACACATACGTTTCAATCGAATACGGCATTGAATCGGTGTACGATAAAACCCTCCTTTGGGCGCGCCGCGGTCATAACTTCAACAGAACCCGACAGGCGATCGAACAGTCAAAACAATTTGGATTGCATGTCGCCGGACATATTATCTTCGGCTTTCCAACCGAAACCAGGGACGAAATCCTGCAATCTGCCGCTATCCTAAATAATCTGGAATTAGACGCCCTGAAAATCCATCACCTTCATGTCGTTAAACAGACGGCATTGGCTGATCTTTTCGCACAATCACCCTTTCCGCTTTTTATGGAGCAGGAATGGATCGAACTCGTCTGTGATTTTCTGGAACGATTGCGCCCCAATATTGTGATTCAGCGCCTTGTCGGAGATGCAAAACCGGGTACGCTCATCGCCCCAAAATGGAAAATGCTGAAAGTAGATCTGCTCTGGAAAATTCAAGCGGAATTGTCAAGCCGGGAAACTTTTCAGGGATATAGATTTATAGATGATGGAAGTCAAAGCCGGGAAGTATAGAGTATCTGCGAAAGCGCCTTGATAGATTGTCATGGTGAAACTATTTAAAAATATTGTGTAAATCTCAATAAAGATGGTTTTGTAAAAAATAGTTGTATGTATCCTTCTAATGAGCGAAGTAAAGAAGAATCTTTGACGAGAAACCTGTAGATATTCTTTCCCACCGGGGACCACGAAGAGTCGGGGCACTCGTACCTCGTTCATCATAGATACCCACGCCTTTACAGACGGGGAACTCCCGCTCAATTAGATTGAATTTTAGGGATAAAAAAAGGTGTTATAAATTTACATATAAAAATACTTGACAAGAATATTGATATCCAGTATATTGTTGATAATTGTATATGTTCACATATGTATTATAAAACAGCAAAAATAAGAAATAACATTTATAAAACAGACAAGGCAAAGTCTTGATGAACCAAATAGATGATACGAGTGTTGTCCCGAAATATTTCCAATTAAAAGAAATATTAGTTAAAAAGATTATGGCCGGAGAATGGAAATCCGGAGAAAAAATACCTGCTGAAAGAGAGCTGGTTACAAATTATAGCTGTAGTCTCATAACAATAAATAAGGCTGTTAATAAGTTAGTTGAAGAAGGGTATGTATTTCGGGAACGGGGACGAGGAACGTTTGTAAATCCAAAGAATCTATGGGGAAGAGCGCGTGAGCCTATTGTCTTGAAACTAGTCGGAGTAGTTGTTCATAATGTGTCAAACCAATTTGGCAGGAAAATAGTACAGGGAGTTGAGGATTATCTGCATTCCAGGGGATACAGCCTTATCTTAGGCAACCACTATAATGATTTTGAAAAAGCAATGGGATACGCTTCTTTGTTATTAAAAAAACATGTTGACGGAATTATTTTCTCTCCTTTTGCCGGTAAAAATAGCGATGAAATGAATATCAAAATTGTAAAAAAATTAATTCACAGAGATATCCCGTATATTTTAATTGACAAATATCTTAATGGTATTGATTGCAGTTACGTTGTATCTGATAACTTTAACAGCTCCTATAAATTAATTAAAAACCTTATAAAATCGGGACATGAAAAGATAGCTGTTTTTACCGGATTGGAATGTTCTTCGATTAATGAAAGGCTTGAGGGGTATAGGAAGGCTCTGGAAGATAATAATATTCAGTTTGATTATAGTCTTGTGCTGCAATGTGATGAGAGAGAAATCAGTTCAGGCAATATTGACATGATAACGGAATTCCTGGAGAATAGCACCTCTTTCTCAGCTATATTTACGCTTAATGCAATCATTGGAAAAGCAGTGATTTTAGCGCTCGAAAAATTGGGTAATAAAGTGCCTGAAGATATAAAAGTTGCTTCTTATGATAATCTTACACTTCCTCATCTTCCCGCAGACATTTTTACAAAAGTAATTCAACCGTCATATAAAATGGGTGAAAAGAGTGCTGAAATACTGATACAAATGATTGAAAAAGGTGAAAGAGAAAATAAAAATTTTGTTATGAAGTCCGAGATAATTAATGGAAAAGATAAGCAAATAAATATCTCATAATAAAGGAGTAATAGAAGCAGGGGAGTAATAAATCCTGCTGTTTTTTTTTATTAAAATTGTATATGTTCACATGGTTAATATAAACGGATAAGGAATTGATATTTTGGAAAAAATAGGAAGTTTAAACTCTTTAGACTATCTGATTTTTATTCTTTATTTCTCGGTGTTGATATATATGAGTTGGAGATTAAGTAAAGGACAAGTAAGTGAAGCGGATTATTTCGTAGGAGGAACAATGAACAAAAATGAAGGGAAGGGGGTGAAGCCCAAAGTTCAAAAAATTTACGGTTTGAGTTTCATAAACGAAAATAATGGAAGGAGGTGCTGCCCAAAGTTCAAAGAGTTTGCTAGATGAGTTTCGTAAGCAAAAAAATGAAAGGATTAAATCATGAAACAAACGAAACAATTTTTAAGCTTAATTTTAGTATTGCTACTCCCTCTATTCTTATCTGCACAAGATATGGGGAATTATCAAATTACCTGGAGCAGTCAGGCTGCAGAAACTGATGTTCAATTGACTTGGGATTCAGGAGATGCTACAGTCACAGATATAGTTTCGTCAAAGAATGTGTGTGCGGACGTTGATTTAGACCAGGATGGCAGGAGGGAATTTATTGTTCCGGTCATGTACCCCGAAGGTGAAATAAATAAGCGATCTATATACGTATTTGAAGCCCAGGGTAATGATGACTATGATATGGTATGGACATATCAAT
>JAGLWX010000200.1 GCA_023133185.1 Fidelibacterota bacterium | reverse complement strand
ATAAACAGTATTTCTTCAGGCAGGATTTGTGTCAGACCTATTTTCTGAATTATTACCAGCGTTAAAAATAAAACCAAATATCTCCTTATAATCTTCCAGTTCCATGCTTTTTGGGAGATGTGAGTGTTCATGTGTTTATTGAGTTTACTCTTATTTTTGTTGTTATTAGAAGGATGATGTGTCAAAGGATTATCTCAAATATTTAAACCTGATCTAATATAGTCATATCCGGCTTTATTGTCACTATTGAAAATGGAAGATTGGAGTTGTGGGATACTGGAATGATGGAGTAATGGAGTGCTGGTTCCTCCATGCCACAAAAAATAGAAATAGAAACCAATTTTCAGCGAAGCCAAATTGGTTTCATCTTTTGTTCTTTCTCAGCAACCGATACGTAGTTCAACAGACGATAGGTTGAATTTGTTAATCCCCTACAGGGAAATTTTTCCAGGGGGAGCGAATGTATTTACAATACTAAAACCACTACGCGGTATCCTTGTTTGCTCAGATATATTTTGAACCATCGGCAGAATATCGCTTTTTCAGTAGTTGCCCGTATTAACTTTTGGAAGGTTTTCTGCTTGCTCCGGTACATCTAAAATTAGCGCAAAAAATTAAAAAGATTAACCCCCGGTTTTAACCGGGGGATGAAGGTTTGCACCGTGATGCCGACTTCAGTCGGTATAGGTATTTCCGTAGCACTGCTGCGGAATGAGAATGAGCGGTTTCTGCATCCTTTTCATACAGACAGAGAGTGATATAACAAGAATAAAAACAGATTTCTCCTTGTTGTTTTCCGAATTATCCTCTAAACTTAAATCAGAAAAACTAAGGGATACCGATATGACAGTAATTACTTTGAAAAAAAATGAAACAAAACAAATAACAGAAAAAAAAGTCCGTCATGCGGAGAAACAACGCAAGGGATTAAATGCCAAACAATATTGTGGTAAAATCTGCTTAAAAGAGGATCCACTCACATACCAGCGGCGAATTCGAGATGAGTGGAATTAATCTGCTGACAGATACGAATATCATACTCTATCTGCTCGGTGGTGACAGAGATATTGCGGGTATTCTGTCCGGTCGAATCGTTCATCTTTCATTTATTAATGAACTTGAATTGTTGAGTTTTCCACAACTTTCATCAGAAGAATCTCAAATTATTAGATAATTCCTGAAGGAAACAATTATTATTGATATTAATGAATCCATCAAGTCTCACACAATATACCTGAGAACAAAATATAATCTCAAGCTGCCCGATGCAATCGTTGCAGCGACAGCCCGGTTTTTACAAATTCCGCTCCTTACTGCCGATAGAGATTTTAAAAAGATAATTGAAATTCCTATACTTTTTTACGAGAAATAATATCCATATATTTTTTGTCTTGCACATCTTGTTATAAAGTCCCACATTTTGATTCCCTCTCGTCATAATGTTCTGCGTTGTGGCGGTACCGTACAACGAGCTAAAACCAATTTTTAGTCCGGCAGCCGCCGGATCAAATTGGTTTCGGCTTTTACGAGGTTTAATCTTTGCGAAAGTTCATTAATAAATAGCGCAGAACTCAACAACTGTCAGAGAATTCTCATGAAAAAACTTTCGCAAAGTTGTTAGTGCCGTCCATTAACCTTCCGAAGGTTTTTTCATTATGACACAGACGCTTATCTTACCGAACCTTCGGAAGGTTTTTGGCTTCTCCGTGTCACAAAAACAGCCGCCACAAAGGACG
Organism: Fidelibacterota bacterium; assembly: GCA_023133185.1. GTDB lineage: Bacteria > Fidelibacterota > UBA2242 > UBA2242 > UBA2242 > UBA9312. The sequence goes on along the minus strand of JAGLWX010000200.1, from coordinate 859 downwards.
GCTGTATGGAATATTTTCCAGAATTTTCTAAAGCATTAAGAGCAGGAAGACCATCACGAAGAGCGCGACGGTTTCAACAATTCCAATCACCATAAAGTAATTCGCGGTACCCTTGCCGGTTTCCGCCAGAGCATCGGCTGACCGGGCGGCGACTTTGCCCTGGAAAAAGGCTGAGAAGCCCATCGCCAGTCCGCCGAATATACCGGCTGACATTAATGTTAACGGGTCCTTGTCACTGCCGCTGATAAAAAGCATGAGCAGGAAACCGTAAATCGTCTGGGTCAGCGGCGCTCCTGAAAATGCCACCAACATAAACGGCGCCGGTTTATTGTTTGCGAAGCATTTTTTCCAACCACCGATCGCAGCCTGAGACGCAACGCCCGTTCCAAGAGCAGATCCGACAGCTGCGAGTCCTAAAGCCGCGGCAGGTCCTATCATTCCAATATTCATTTTATTTCCCCTTCTGTTATATTTTTAATGTTTTCTTGAAAAGGTTCATATTCGTATCCGGTCCATTCCATACCCAACTGACCGGAAAATTCGAGTACGTTCAGCCTGATACCATGTACGATGACAGACAGTAAGCCCATCGCGATATTTAATCCGTGTCCAATTAATAATATAATGATAGCCGCCGGAAAGGTGAATCCCTTCATCAGAGGCGCGGCAATCTGGTTGAAACTCGATGCAATCGCTACTGTTGCCATCCCCACGGCGAAGAGACGGATATAAGAAATAATATTCGAAAACGAGCCGATCGCATCCAGAAAGGTCGTAAACGCTCCTCCCAGTCCCTGCACAACGCCTTTAATAAAGCCAATGCCTTTTTCCTGGTTCGCAAAAACAATATTCGCCAATA
>JAGLWX010000020.1 GCA_023133185.1 Fidelibacterota bacterium | reverse complement strand
CTTACCGTTATATTCATTATAATTCTGCATGGAAATGAAATTATTTGAAAAACTGGTACTGATACCACCCATTAAACGGTAGGAATTGTATTTGCCTTGAATAGCCAGGTTGGCCGGATTGTAATCTACTGTAAACAACCCACGCGCCATGACGCCGTAGGCGCCTGCCAATGCCATTCCCCGCGGATCCCGGCGGGTTTGAGCCATAGACGGCAATGCAAGTCCCAATATCACCATTATTATCCAGAATCTTTTTAACCGTAATAACGACATCTTATTTTTTCTTAAACCCAATTGGCTTTTTTAAACTATCCGTCTCAATCGTATCCTGATCTGCCTCACCGGTCCCGAATAAGGCTCCGGCTTCCATCGTCATACTAAGCACCGTAATAATATCAATTTTATCATTATATCCGATGGAAACAAAATCATCGGTTTTGTCTAAATGGATACGCGGACGGATATAGTGGACTTCATCCCCGATAATGGTCTCTACTCTGGCAGAATCGAGAGTGGATGTATGCTCCACAAATCCCGGAATTTTTACTTTGTTTGCCTGACCGAGAACCGACACCGGTAATTCGATGGTTACTAAAGTATCGATAACGATATTTATCACCCCGGTATCGGTAATAGCGAAAAGGGAATCGTTAATCCATTGATATCCCGAGTCAACGCTATCCGGCGACAATGGAAAATAGTCATAGTTCGAAATAAGCACATCCACTCTGCCGGATAGTGGAAAATCGTTAACGACCTGTGATATAATTGAGGCTTCAATAAATCCATCCTGGATACGTTGTCGGGTTTTTTCATCCATTGGAGATAGTTCGTTTGATTTGACTGGAATAAAGGTCATGTCATTTACCTGCATATTGAATGGCACAATAACTTCATAGGTTCCCCAGAATGATTTGTTTACCTGAAGTTTGGAAGTATCATTTGCCGGGATAGCCGCTTCTCCGAAAACCATCATGGAATCGGGAACCAAATTAAAAATCGGTGCGATATCAATTACCAGATTCGACTCGGCAACAGGTTCTGCCGCGCTTGCCTTTAAAATGGTTTCATTAGCTGTGATTATTTCAGGTTCTTGACCTTCCTTATATCCCTCAATATTAAATTCCAATTCAGTTTGCGCCTGTATTTCATTAAACAAGTGAATTATTAGTAATACTTCTCCGAAATTCACATCACCGAAACCGGAGGGAATATCACTGATCGTTAAAGGCGGGATGGCAAAAGTTTCATTGAAAAAACCTTCTATTTCCTTGAACTTGATTACGGAAATACTGATTGCAAAATCCAACATCCCACCGCCAAAGTCGAGCGGAATGGTCGTTACCGTATCACCCGCATCCGGCAAAAGTTCTATTGTTGTCACAACAATGATTGAATCCACGATTGTTGTAGGATCGGGGTTTCTTAGCGTGTCCAGATCAAGGCGCTCGGAACTGTCGGAAACCGTATCTGTATATAGCAAAGCCTCGATTGTTAAAACTCCCGTTTCAGTATAAAAATTCAAAAATGTGATGTCCATATCCATATTGATCGGCAAGGTGTTTTCAATCCGCCAGCTGATCAGATTCGTATCGAGACTGAGAGTTGGCGTTTCACCGATAATGCCACGGAAGATTGTATTGTTCGACGCGGGCAAAGGTTGGGTAACACGGGTTTCGATTGGTTCCGGTTTCCCCGTAAAACTCTCTATTTCCTCCATCTCAACACCTATAGTTACCGTCAAATAAGGGTCGGTATTTGCGGGGATTGTGAGCGGCTGATCATTGGTTCCAGCCAGAATGGCGGATGTTGAGATAATAACCTGATCCATAATCTGCTTTCCCTTCAGATCACTGCTATCCGTCACCGTTTCTCCCGGGAGAATGGTTCCATAAAATGATTCTGCGATTAAGCTGCCATCTTTATTTTTCATTTGAATAATGACTGAATCCATTGCCATCAGCATTTCATTTTCAATTGATGTTGTAAATTTCCCCTCGCCAATCGTTAGGTAATCCACCCGTTCAAAATATGGAACTCCATATCGATCAAAAATCTGATAAGAATATTCCTGATCTGTGAGCGGCATACGTGGGACTGGATTGATGGTTAGTGTATCTGATTGAGGTAATGGTAATCCAAATAATGTTGAAAATTTTATTGTTTGGGGAATTGTAATTGAAATTGGATTATTTGCCTGATCTATATCGGCAAAATCCTGCTGAAATGTCACTGATGTTGCCGATGGAATAACAAAAATGTCCTCGGTTAAAGTTACTGTATCCAGCGAACCATCGAATTTGAAGTAGAGCGAATCCGATAATGAGTCACCGTATATATGGTTCGTTGTATCGTGCAATCCGGAAAGATAAAGCGTTACGTCGGCAAGAGGCAGGTTAATTGTCTGATAAAATTTGGGCATCTCCGGAGACTGAAGCGGTTCGTATGTACAGCTGAACGTCACCCATAAAAGGATAATAATTATAAAAATAAACAGGTTTTTGAAATTTATTGGAATTCGAAAGTGTGTCACTCAGCAATGGTCCCGGGATACTATTTACCCCAACAGATTGTGATTAATTATTTTGATTTATTCTTACCGGTAAAATATGAGCACAATGAGAAGTGAATCCCCTTTGAGGTATGCAGCCAGATGCCCCGATGAAATCCGATAGCCCAGTCCAGATGAGCAAAACCAAGATGCAGACCGCTGCCCAGGTTTACCTCCCACCCGCTTATATCACCAATAGCAAGTCCGAAACGGAAAGGTATTTTGGGCAGATACGTATATTCAAGCCCCATGGAGCAACGCCAGCCTTTATGATAGTTGAAGCGATCGTTAAAACTGGTTGAAAAATCCAGCGCCAGCAGCAGATTTTCCTGCATCTGCTTTGCCAGTCCAAATCGCAGCACCAGCGGTAATTTAGTCCTGAAAATCGTTGAGTCATCCTCGCTTACTTCTTTTTTACTGTAAAAGAAATCGCCGTAAGCGCTATCCCCTTCGAACAACTCATTGGCGGCAACATTGCTAAATGCAAACTGATAATGAAAAGATTCACCTTCAAAGGGCAGATCAAGATTCTTGTTTTTTATCAACCCGTCCTTTACCTGATTACCCATAAATTCCAGTATTGAGGTTCCCATACCGTTTGAAAAAAGAGTAGGTTTGTTCCACTTGATCACTGCAGCAATATTTTGAACGCTGAACCCTATATTCAAGCCGCTTTTATCGCGATAACTAACGCCAAGATCAAGACCAACGCCTTTTCCCGCTCCGGATTGCCGGAACAGGTAATCACCCTCACCGGTTAGCACGAATGATGCTGTGTCCACTTCGATCAACCCGGTGCTGTGTTTGGGGTCTAATCCGTAATAACCCAAGCCCTGGATATATTTCAAAGAAAATCCAAACGCCATGTTTTCATAAGGAATTCCCATGGAATAGGCATATTCAATCGCCGTCATGGCGTCTATACGAAGATCAGTCTCGTATTTTACCCCCTTTTCCCAGTTTCCGAAAATCACATCCAGCGCCGGTTTGGAAATGTAATAATCCGTTGTGTAAAGTATATTTGTTGTAAACGCTTTATTTCCAACGGAAAAGTTTATAATCGGCAGAGGAATGTGAATACTATAGTTAGTACGCCAGCCGGTATCGGGTAAATCGGCAAGGAATTCCCGCTGAAGTTTCCCATTTTCGACAGTCAGGTCTTTGCCACCGTATTTCGAGGTCGTGAGCAGAGAATAGAAATTATTGGTCATCTGCCAATCAATTCCACCAAGATAAAAATAGGATTTATACTTCGACGGGAATGCCAGGTTGGCCGGATTGCTGCTGACACTGAAAACACCTTCGGAAATTGCCGTAAAAGCGCCGCCCAGAGCAACCGCACGCGGATGAGTCAGAGTCTGTCCGGATAATGACACGACCATAATCAGTATAATCACCGCAACCTGTTGATGGCTTCGAATTCTTATATGATTACGTTTAATTGGCATTTTCATTAACCTATCCGGTCGTATCCGTTGTGTCGGTTTCAGTCTGATTCAATACCGATGGATCAAATAATAAATTCATATATGTTTTCAGACCTATTGAATAATTCGATCGTAAAAGTACTTGCGTAGTATCGGGGTTCGTCAAATAAAATTTCGGCAGGATATAACAGGTGTCCGCCAATAATGCCAGCGCACTGGAATCCGCCATATAAAACAGATCGCCAACTCCGGCATATAGTAGCGTATCGTTCCGCATCTGCGCCAGAGGAAGATCGATAACAGCCAGTGTATCGATAAGCACCATTTCCGTATCAGCTGCAATATAGTAGAGTGTATCGTTAATATATTCATAACCGGCATACCAATCAGCTTCCGCAGAATCAGTTGGAAATTCTCTATGATTGCCGATAAGTAAATAAATCGATCCGCTAAACGGCGTCCGGTTCGTTACACTAATGTCAAACTGAGCGCCATTCTGGGATCGGCTTACATTTGACCGGGTCAGACTATCCTTTATAAAAAAGCGTGTCGGGTCAGCTGCGGTCAAATACATTTCCGCAGGAAGGGTAATACGTAATGGCGCAGATATCTCATAGCTAATGGATAATTCATCATCAATAGCGGTACCGGTATATTGAGCTGTCGGCAGGCTTGCCTCAATATAAAAGGTGATGCTATCCGGAAGATTAGACATTACTGAGGCAATATCAAGTCTATAGGCAGTTCCACTGATCGTAAAGATGGAATCCAGCATCGTGTCGGTTCCATGTTGTTTTTTACCGGTTATTAAAAAATTGATCGATTCAAAGCTACCGGGATCCGACAGTGAAAAGTCGGCAAGAGCTTCACTAAAAAGGATGCTGTCAGCCCCGGCAGGACTGCTGAGCAATTGCTGAGCCGTCAGATAACCGGAAGCATTCACTTTTCCATAGAACGAATCCATGTGGAGTTCTGCAACATCAATTCGAATCACCAGATTCTGAGTCAACTCTTCCTGCAGCGTATCCTGTATCTGGACTGTCAACCCAAAATCAAGTGAGTCGATAAATGCCGTCCGATCACTACTGAACAGCGAATCGTCGGCTACATCAAAAGTAATGCTATTCTCTAAAACATTAGCCGTTAACGATAATGTGCCAGACCACAGCGTATCTGTTGCCAAACTTTTGAAATTCCGGGCAAAAATTTCAATATCTACATCATTTAATAATGTGTCGGATAACGTTGCGGTAATCCGGATCGAATTAACACTTGCTCCGTTATCGGAATTTAATTTCCCGTAGATTACCCGGTTATTTTGGGTGCTGATTTTACCCTGTGCGATAGTATGATAAACCGGTACAGGATTATTCAAGACCGCATCAATCGATGTCGAAAGATCAATCTGTTTTACAATTGTCATCGGCTGAATTTTCCAATAGTCGTCCGCTACTGTAATTATTTGACCGGGCGTATCAACTGCGAAATAATACATTCGATGGAGTGTGTCGGCGTAAATTGAATTATTGCGGGTTGCCGTGGAATCATAAACCATATCCAGAAAAGAATATGTTTCATCCAGCAGCGGAATGATTACTTTTGAATTCCAGCGCGCTGGTAATCGAGGCATTGTGGGCACTTCGAATTCACATCCGATTAATCCCCAGATCAGTAGGACACTCAGATAAATAAGCAAATTCGTTTTCAGCAAAGACTTTTTACAAAATTGAATTTTCATTTTTTTATCGTTAAGTAATAGGAAATTTGGGCGGTTGCGTAAGAATCATCTGTCAATTTACACAAAGGTTGAAGCGATCTACAACTCTTGATATTGCTATTATTTCGCCTATTTTTTATATACATTTTTATTTTCCTGTCTTTTTTTGAACACCGAACACCGATTAACGATTAACGATTTTAGATTTATTTATGATTGAAGATTTTTTTGTGCAGTTCCAATACTTTTTACGAAAATTGAAATCAATTCATTATTTTCCTTTTTTGATTCAATTATTTTATTTTCAGTTTTATATAATTTACTCTGATGAATTATTTTCAAACAAACAAATGTCTCTCGCAATTCTTTCAAAATCACTTTCATCTTATGAATAAAATCTTTTCTTGATTCAGCGCTTTGTGCTTCGCCATAATTAAGAGAAACAGAAGTCCCGGAACGGACCAATTGTCCTGACAAATGATTTCCAGCTTTTGAATTAGGCGTCTCATTTACAATTTCAATTATCAGGACTGAAAATTCAATCAATCGTTCTTCTAAATCATATTTATTCATACTTAATTAACTTCTTAAATCATTATTCGTTAATCGATATTCGATATTCAATTTCTTCTTTCTGTTTTTGAGGAAATTGTTTTGGCTCAATATTCCTTAGATCTTTTTCGGATGATCTCTTCCACAGGACTTTATAATAATCCATCTTCTTTCAATCACTTTTTGAGTTCATCGAATGATATTGCAGGTTCATCACGACGTTAAGCAATAATCGCGAGGTCGTGTATATCTTCTAAAAGTTCTTCATATTCCTCAAAAGGCAGCACCACTGCAGTTTTTTGACCTTTCTCATTTATAATGTATTGCTGTTGTATTTTTCCAATATTTATTATCCTGAAATTTTCAACATCGATTTTATCTAACTATAATTTATGTTCCTTCGCTATATGCTGTTTTATATCTTATTTGCTCATCTGTCAAATAATCAATATCCAAACCCATGGTTTTGAGCTTCAGGGTGGCGATTTCCTGATCCTGTTCCTCGGAAATGTCATAGACTTTATTTTCCAGATTCCCGCCATTCTTTGCCAGGAACATCATCGCCATGAACTGGTTGGCAAACGACATGTCCATGACCTCGGACGGATGTCCTTCGGCAGCCACCAGATTCACCAAACGTCCTTCACCTAATATGTAAATCCGTTTGCCGTTTTTCAACGTATATTGCACACAATTCGGACGGATTTCCTTTTTCGATTCGGTCAACTCCTCCAGTTCCTGCAGATTGATCTCACAATCATAGTGACCGGTATTACATACAATTGCGCCATCTTTCATCTTTTCAAAATGGCGTTTGACGATTACATCTTTCATGCCGGTTGCCGTAATAAAAATATCACCGATCGGTGCGCATTCATCCATTGGCATAGCCCGGTATCCATCAAGAGTTGCTTTTAGAGCCGCGGTTGGTTTCACTTCGGTGCAGATCACGTTAGCGCCCTGACCATCGGCGCGCATGGCGCATCCTCTTCCGCAATGTCCATATCCGGCGACGACAAAGGTCTTACCCGCTATCAAAACGGAGGTTGCTCGAAGAATACCGTCCATCGATGACTGACCGGTGCCATATACGTTATCAAAATCCCATTTCGTTTCGGCATCATTTACCGCCACGACCGGATATAGCATTTTTCCATCCGCCGCCATTGCCCGCAAACGGTGAATACCGGTGGTCGTCTCTTCCGACCCACCTAATATTTTCCCGGCTAATTCCGGATATTTATTATGAATCGTAAAGATCAAATCCGCGCCGTCGTCCAGAGTAAGCGTCGGCTCTTGTTTCAGAGTCTGATCGATGCACCAGTAGAATTCTTCCGTCGATAGTCCATGCCATGCCCAGATGGGAATACCTTCTTCATAGAGTGCGGCAGAAACATCATCCTGGGTGCTGAGTGGATTACAGCCACTCCAGGCAACCCGGGCGCCGGCAGCTATAAGCGTACGAATCAATACGGCTGTTTCTTTAGTAACATGCAAACAACCGCTGATCCGCATTCCTTTTAAAGGTTTTGTTGCTTCATACTTTTTGCGCAGCGTCATCATGACCGGCATATGGGACTCAGCCCATTCAATTTTCAATCGACCGGATTCGGCAAGTTTTATATCTTTTATTTTTCCTTCCATCATTTCACTCCAAAATAGGTTTTCAATTCATCAACTTTATCGGTTTTTTCCCAGGTAAATTCATCGTCTTCGCGTCCAAAATGACCGTAAGCGGCAGTTTTGGAATAGATCGGGCGCTTCAACTGCAAATACTTGATCAATTCCGATGGTTTCAAGGGAAAAATCTTGCGGATGGCAACTGCCAATTTATCTTCATCAACAACACTGGTTCCGAATGTATTCGCATAAACCGAAACCGGTTCCGCCACGCCAATAGAATAAGCCAGCTGAATTTCACATCTTCTCGCCAGCCTGGCGGCGACAATATTTTTTGCGATGTAACGCGCCATGTACGAAGCGGAACGGTCAACTTTTGACGGATCCTTACCGGAAAATGCACCGCCGCCATGACGTCCCATGCCGCCGTATGTATCAACGATAATTTTTCGTCCGGTTACACCGGCATCGGCTTCCGGACCTCCCACGGCAAAAATGCCCGTTGCATTGATATAGAATTTCGTTTCGGGAGTCAGATAGGGCTCGCAGACCGGGATGATAACGTGCTTCTTTATGTCGCTGACAATCTTTTCATGAGGCACATCGGGATTATGATGGACCGCCACGACAACGCCGGTAATCGATTTTGGTTCACCGTCAATGTATTCGACCGTAACCTGAGATTTACCATCCGGTCTGACCCAGCTCAGAATGCCTTTTTTCCGAACCTCCGCCAGGCGCATAGTAATCTTATTTGCCAGGGTAATAGGCAGCGGCATCAATTCGGGAGTTTCGTCGCAGGCAAAGCCAAACATCATGCCCTGATCACCAGCGCCCTGTTCATGTTTATCGGTCTCATTCACGCC
>JAGLWX010000002.1 GCA_023133185.1 Fidelibacterota bacterium | reverse complement strand
GAACAATCGCCTCATATCGTCTGTTTGAATGAAGTTGATTTCAAGACAGAGAGAACATACCGCGATGACCAGGCGAGGAAAATCGCTGCCGAACTTGGAATGGAGTTTACATTTGCCCGCAATCTTCAACTTCAGGGCGGATGGTATGGCAATGCGATATTGTCGAAATTCCCGATATATTTTTCCGAGAATAAGCTGTTTGTACAACGGAAAGACGAAGAACCGCGGGCATTGTTACATACAATAATTAATATAAATAGTAAAAAACTTCATTTCTATGGAACTCATCTTAGCACGGATTCTCTTGGAAGCGCTGCCGAGACGAAAGAACTCCTAAGCATTGTTCTGGACTGGGGATTGACTCAACCGGTGATAATCGCCGGCGATTTGAATATGATACCGACGTCTCATCGAATCCACGAAATTGCATATTACTTTTATGATCTGGGATCTGTAATAACTGAAAAAATGAATACATATCCTTCAACTAAACCGGTAAAACGGATCGATTATATATTTACAAACGATAAAATTGTGCCGAAGTCTGTGTATGTTGTTGATAATGAAAATACCAGGATTGCAAGTGATCACCTTCCGATTGTTGCAAAGTTTCGAATTAAATAGACTGAACTATATAAATTTCAAAAGAGGAGAAGATTTAGAATGTATGATTTCTTAAAAGAATTGGGAATCGAGGAAGTAAACTACGGGGCGACCCTGGGAAATAGTGATGGATGGCTTAAAACCGGCGGTAAGGAGCTAGTCAGTTATTCTCCTATTGATGGAAAACCGATTGCGAAAGTAATCCAGGCAACCGCCGGAGATTATGAAACAGTGATCCGGGAAGCGCAAAAAGCATTTGAAAAATGGCGGATGGTTCCGGCGCCGAAGAGAGGACAGATTGTACGGGAAATCGGCGAAATACTCAGACAGTACAAGATACCTTTAGGAAAACTGGTGACCCTGGAGATGGGAAAAATTAAAGCCGAAGGTATGGGTGAAGTTCAGGAAATGATCGATATTGCAGATTTTGCCGTTGGGCAGAGCAGGATGATGTATGGTTCGACAATGCACAGTGAACGTCCCAAACACCGCATGTATGATCAATATCATCCTTATGGAATCATCGGTGTGATAACTGCTTTCAATTTCCCGGTAGCCGTCTGGGCATGGAACACTCTCATTGCTGCGGTTTGTGGCGATGTGAATGTCTGGAAACCCAGTTCAAAAGCGCCTTTGACCGCAATTGCCGTTCAGAATATTATCGCACCCGTCGTTGATAAATATGATTTGAAGGGTGTATTTAATCTGGTTATTGGAAAAGGATCGGAAGTTGGCGAATTGATGATTAACGATAAGCGTGTACCGTTGGTCAGCATGACCGGCAGCACGGCAATGGGCAAACGTATCGGTGAAGCCGTCGGACGTCGTCTGGGACGCACAATCCTGGAATTAGGTGGCAATAATGCCATCATCATTACGGAAGATGCAGATTTGGACATGGCGCTCAGAGCGACGCTGTTTGGTGCGGTTGGCACGGCGGGACAGCGCTGTACATCGACCAGAAGAATCATTATACATAAATCCGTTAAAGAAAAATTTGTCAATAATCTCGTCAAAGCCTATTCACAAGTGCCGATTGGCAATCCTCTGGATGACGGTGTTTTAATGGGACCGGTGATAGATCGTATGGCGGTTGACCTAATGATGAAAGCCATTGATGAAGTAAAACAATCAGGCGGAAAATTGCTCTATGGCGGTGAAATCGTTAAGGTAGATGGACTTGAAGATGGATTCTACGTGCAGCCGACAATTATGGAAGCAAAGAACGATTACGATATCGTTCAGGAAGAGACCTTTGCGCCGATTCTGTATATTATCGAGTATGGTGAATTCGATGATGCAATCCTAATCCATAATGATGTTCCCCAGGGATTGAGTTCGGCAATATTCACAGCATCTATGCATTACCATGAACAGTTTCTGTCTCATATCGGTTCGGACTGCGGAATTGCAAATGTTAATATTGGAACATCCGGTGCTGAGATCGGCGGCGCTTTTGGTGGTGAAAAAGAGACCGGCGGCGGACGCGAATCCGGTTC
>JAGLWX010000199.1 GCA_023133185.1 Fidelibacterota bacterium | reverse complement strand
GGAAAATCGGCAGGAAGAATTTCGCTATGACGATCAAAGCGATGGCGGCGGTCCATTCATAGGTGGCGATTCCCAGACCGATTACATACCCGGAGCCGGACATTCCAATAAACTGTTCGGCGGATATATTCGCTGCAATTAGTGAGGCGCCGATAGCCCACCAGGGCAGGGATTTACTTGCCAGGAAATAATCGCTGGAATCCTTTTTGTGCCCCTTTTTCTCCCGGGACACCCAAAGTCCCAGACTAATAATAAATACGATATAACCGATAAATACAAAATAATCCAGAGTTGAAAAATTCATACCCAAATCCTCACGTTTATGGTTGAATAATTAATTTTTATTTGATTAATGGTCGAGTTGATGCGGGATGGTGATGGTTTAAGTGGCAGCATATATTTCATTACAGGATAAAGGACAAAAATTGAGCCATGTTGTGTTGTTTTATTGAATTTATTTTAATTTTAGTATAGTAATTCAATTTTCCTGTGAAAACCAGGAAAAAGGGATAAAAATTGGAATTTTAATTGTTATAAAAAATCTTGATTTTGGAGTTTTAATATTTTGAAATTATCAAAAAGATAAGTTTTTATTATCAATTTGAAAATTGGTTTATGCCTTACGATTATTTTAGCAAAACCATTTTGTTTGAAAGTGAATATGTATCCGTTTGTAATTTGACAAAATAGATACCGCCGGGATTCTCCCCGGCATCCCAATGAACATTATGATATCCTACAGCTGTCGGTTTATCTACCAGCGTTGCGACGGTTTGTCCCAAAAGATTGTGAATGGTTAGGGTAACTCTTTGGGAGACGGGTAACGCAAATGATATGGTGGTGCTCGGATTGAAGGGGTTGGGGTAGTTTTGCAACAGCTGAAAGTGGTTCGGAATTTCCGGGCTGTCAGAATTAGATGGAATAAGATCTTTTGACGCAATTGCGTTAGCCCAATCGCCCCGGAAAATTATCTTCTGGTCGTAAATCCGCCTGGAAAATTCACCGTATCGGATGGAAAACCCGGCGCCTGCTGTAACTACCCGGGCATTGGCTTCAACAGAAAAGGCGTCGGTAAAAGACCAGGAACCATCCTGCAGATTAATTGCTGTTGAGCGGGCTTCACCGGGGGCAAAGCCGAGATGGGGGAAATAGGCGTAATCCAGACGATTGTCATCTATAGTGAAGGGCGAGTTGTTGAAGATTTTAGCGATAATATGTATCTGACCGGTGGAGGTTAAATCAGTTGGTATGACCGAAAGATCCAAAGAAGGCAAGACGATGATCTCCTTGCTGAGCAACACTGAAATGGACTCTGACTTCAACAATACATGCTGCTGATTATAAAATCGAAAATCCAGTACCAGGTCTTGAAGACTGTCGGCAGGCACGTAACCGATTTTCGCAGTATAATATTCCGACAAATTACTGGTTCCGAAGAGAATGGTTTCGCCCACACTTACGGCAAGGCTGTCAACTTCCGGCATGAGGAAGAGCTCAATAGGGATATCTGCGACATATATCTGTTGATTGCGGGGTTCCGTAATGATGGCGCGATTGTATTCCGCGAAGGCGTTCCATACCGGGCGGGGCG
>JAGLWX010000198.1 GCA_023133185.1 Fidelibacterota bacterium | reverse complement strand
CCGTCGTGGTATTGAAAAACACAGCCACCCTGAGCGCCGCCGTCGATCATACTGCGATACATAAAGAGGTCGCCGTCAGTTTGTTGGGTTAGAGTATTGCCGCCGTAGCCGTATTCTTCCGAAAGAGGACCGGGCGAGACGGATAAACCGAATTCAGTGACAATAAAAGGCATATCCATTGAACGATTTTGTTTTAAATATTCGCAAAATCCCGCATAGCCATGAGTGTTGCTGATAAGTACCGGGTTATAGATGTAAAGATTGTAGGCGCCCATCTGGAACAGATCGCTGCGGATATAATCACCGACAGACGTATTTGATATAGATACGGGAATTCCCGGATGTTTCTGCTGTATAATATTGATGATCCCCTGCCAGAGAGTAATCAGATTTTCCGGACCACCATTATACACATCTTCAACCAGGGGTTCGTTCATAATCAGGTAGCCGATGATGCAGGAGAAGTTCTTCGAGTATGTCAGAACATCGGTGACGTGATTGAAGGTGTTATAAATGAAGGTCGGATCGCCGTACTCGCCATGGGGATCGATCCAGATGCCGAATAGAATTTTCAAACTCGATTCTTGAACAAGTTGGAGTTCCTCTTCACTTAGTGCGCCCCAAGTCCTGATAGTATTGAAACCGGCGTCTTTTATGCGCTGAAGGTCAAGACGGATCAATTCCGGATTGAATTGATATTCCCAGGAAACCTGTCCCGGGCGGGTATGGGTTTCATAACCGATTCCTTTGATAAAGAATTTTTGTCCGTCTATAATATGCCAGCCATTATTTATTTCCAAACAGAATGTATAGACGGTCATTAGAGAAATGATTATTATTGTGGTCCGGATTCTTTTCATAAATTTAAAATACTAAAAATTTCCCAAATATATTAGTCAAAAAAATAAAAATTGCGTTGGCGCTATTCTTTCGAATAAAAAATCTGAATGCAAGAAGCCTGGTTTTACTACAAGGCTTTTTTATTTACCCTTGCTTTGAGATTATACGGCGCTTCCTTATTAAATTATTATTTGTAAACATTAGATCCGGGATTTATACTGAAAATTCACGTCGGGAAATCAATAAATAGTTAGAAATATTTTGAGTTGTTGTTCTTTGTCGCCTGATGGTTTCGGTCCCAAAAACAGATAAGTAAAAAAACTATTGACAAAGATAGAATGGAGTCCTATATTAATGTAAGCGTTTACATTATTTATTCGACAAATGGGGACTTAGGGAGTAATGGCAACAATTATCGATGTAGCAAAACTGGCAGGTGTCTCTACAGCTACGGTCTCCAGGGTGATAAACGATACTGGAAAAGTCAGACCCGTAACTCGTAAAAAGGTTATGAAGGTCGTTAATGAACTGAATTTCTCACCAAATGTCAGCGCCCAGATTTTACAAAGCAAACAGAGTAAGACTATCGGTATGGTTTTCCCGGATGCCAGCAGCCTTTACTTTTCAGAAATTATACGCGGTATATGCAATTACGTCAATCAATTCGGTTTTCAAATCATTATTGGCAGCGCTCATGATGAAGAAGAGGAAGTAAAAACGGTCTCACGTTTTTTAAACGGACATACGGTTGGTGGATTAGTAATTATGGCTCCCTCTTCACAGAATGATGATCTATTTACATTGCCTATAAATCACGGTACTCCCGTTGTTTTTATTTCCGTCCCTCCCGTGAAAGCCGGAACGACATCTGTTGTTCTGGATAATTTCAAAATGTCAGTTGAAATGACCAATCACCTGATAAAACTGGGGCATCGGAATATTGGTTTTATTAATGGTTCATCACACAATTATGATTCCAAACGCCGGTATGCAGGTTATCTGAAAGCTCTCCAGGAAAATGGTATTGAGGTGAATTCCGACTTCATTGCCGATGGAAATTTTACGGAAGATTCAGGTTATAAAACCTGCTTGAAACTATGTGAATTAACATCTCGACCGACGGCAATATTCGCCGCAAATGATGCTATGGCAATTGGCGCAATTGAGGCTGTCAAAGATTCCGGTCTGCGGGTTCCGGAAGATATTGCCATCGTCGGTTTTGATGATATTTCTACCTCTCAGTATATCACACCAGCCCTGACGACGGTAAGAGTTCCGCTTTTCAACCTGGGACAGGTTGTGGGCAAGACACTACTTCAAAAAATTGATACCAATTACGAAAATCATATTGCAGTGACTGAACGAATTGTAATACCCCTTGAAATTATTATTCGTGAATCCTGTGGCTCCCAATTAAAACGGTAATGTTATTTGATAATATAACGAGGATAAGTTTATTTAAACATGTAAACGTTTACAATCAATAGGAGGAGAGATGAAACGATTAGTTACGATTACGATGGCTATTACGATGTTAATAGCATTGCTTGGTTTTTCCCGGAATGCGTGGGCTAAAAAAGCCCATGTCGATCCATCTTACATTAAGGTGGTCTCTGTGGAAAAGCCTTTGATTATTGATGGCGTTCTAAATGAAACCGACTGGGAGCGTCGTTTTGATTATCTGGTATTTAATCCGGATACAGTCACCGGTGATGTTGAATATGCCCCGACTGCCGGTGCATTGGTTACCGGAACTTATCCCGATACAACCACAACCTATGTAAAGTTCATGCACGACGGACTTGATCTGTATATTGCACTGGATTCAGACGATGAATATGTCGGCAAATTTGGTGACAGTTGGGAAGGCGACGGTCTTTTCATGAAGATCAAGGATGCTACCGGCACACCAGTTGAGTACAAACTTTACTTTAATCAAGGAGGAGCAGATCCGGATATAACTTTTGAACTACCCGGAATGTATCCTAACTCCGGTTCCGGAGCCGCAATCAAGCGTATCGGCACGGTTGTTAATGATACGACTCAAATTGATACAGGTTACACGGCGGAAATGGTAATTCATCTGGATCAGTTAGGTTACACCGATTCCTATGCAGATATTGAAGTTATGATCGCAATTTTTGATCCTGATAATTATATCGATACTGATAGTACCACGAAGCCTACTGGCTCCTTTTACAAACAGTGGTGGGGTAGCGAATGGGGCAGTGAGTTTCGCATACTACGGCTAGCCGATCCACCATTACGTAAAGCATTTAAAACAGAAACCGCAATAACACTTGATGGAAATTTAGATGAAGACTTTTGGACCAGTGCAGATTATGTTATCGTCGGGAAAACTAATGCTTTGAGCACCGGTGGATATTATATGCAGTGGGGCGATACTCTGAACAGCTATACCGACCAGAGTGATGCGAAAATTAA
>JAGLWX010000197.1 GCA_023133185.1 Fidelibacterota bacterium | reverse complement strand
GGATCTATTCCCGCCGGCGGTGAACGAATGGAAATCAAGGCTATGTACTTCAGCGGTACGGAAGGCGAAGGAATTGTATTTGAGACCAATACGAATGTACCGTCCGGAGCAGCCGAAGGAGCATCCTTTGAGCCGACCGGGACAGTGACGCATACGGAAACCAACGGACCCGATGCGGGTTACAGCATTGAAATTGTAGTCCATACGGCTGATTTCGGATATCAGGTTGGTGATACGGTGATGCTGAGCGCCTGTATCTGGGATCTGGATTATTCAAGCGCCGACGCCTATACAGAAGGTGTCGCAGATTATGCTCCCAACTGGTGGGGCGCCCAGTGGGTTGATCCCGGTTTTGAAAAATACTTTATGTATCGTGGTGTTGTTCTTACCGATGAAGTTGTCACAAATAACCCGCCGACCGCATATGCCGGCTCTGACCAAGTAGTAAATGAAGGTACTATAGTTCAACTGGATGGATCCGGCTCAAGTGACCCGGAGTCTCAATCATTGACTTACACATGGACAGCTCCGAGTGTGATTACCTTATCCGATGACAATGTGGTTGATCCGACATTCACTGCTCCGGATGTTGATTTAATGGAAAAATTTGAATTTATTCTGGTGGTAAACGATGGTGAATTGGATTCCGAACCGGATACCGTTTATGTGACAGTACAGAATGTTGAAGAGGAACGGGTAATTGCCCATGTCGATCCTATGTCAATTAAAGTTGTGTCGGTTGAGAATCCGTTAATCATCGATGGTATTCTTGATGAAATTGATTGGGAACGTCGCTATGATTATCTGATATTTAATGCGGATAATGTTACCGGTGATGTGGAATATGCGCCAACCGGTGGTGTTTTAGTTACCGGTGATTATCCCGATACAACCACAACCTATGTAAAGTTCATGCACGACGGACTGGATCTGTACATTTCTCTGGACTCCGACGACAAGTATGTCGGCAAATTCGGAAGCAGTTGGGAAGGCGACGGTCTTTTCATGAAGATCAAGGATGCAGCAGGAACAGCAGTTGAATACAAATTGTATTTCAACTTGGGTGGCGTTGATCCAGATATAGCTTTTGAACTGCCCGGAATGTATCCTAACTCTGGTTCCGGAGCCGCATTCAAGCGTGCCGGTACGGTTGTTAATGATACGACTCAAATTGATGCCGGTTATACAGCCGAAATGGTTATTCATCTTGATGAATTAGGCTATACCGACCCGTATGCTGAAGTCGAAATCATGATTAATATTTTTGATCCGGATAACTATTTTGAAACCGACGATCCCTATAAAGCAACCGGTTCCTATTACAAACAGTGGTGGGGCAGCGAATGGGGCAGTGAATTCCGTACCTTGAAACTTGCCGATCCGCCATTGCGCAACGCGTATGCAACTGATACCGAATATTACGCTTGACGGTCAACTAAATGAAGATTTCTGGGCCAATGCCGAGTATGTGGTAGTCGGTAAGGACAATGCTCTAAGTACCGGTGGATATTATATGCAATGGGGCGATACACTGAACAGCTATACCGATCGCAGTGATGCTATTATTAAATTTATGCATAAAGGTACTGATCTGTATATTGGTGTTGAATCCAATGATGCATCTGTTTGTAAATGGTCACCGGGTTGGGAAGCTGACGGTCTGTTTATCTTCATGACGAATTATGGTTCGATTCCGGCTGCCGGGGAACGTATGGAAATCAAGGCTATGTACTTTTCCGGTAATCAAGGCGATGGCATTGAATTTCAGTTAAGCGGAACTGTACCAACCGGCGCAGCCGAAGGAGCATCCTTTGAACCGACCGGGACAGTAACTCATACGGAAACGAATGGACCGGATGCCGGATACAGTATTGAAACTGTTATCCATACAGCTGATTTTGGCTATTTGGTTGGAGATACTGTTATGATCAGTATTTGCATTTGGGATATGGATTATGCCAGTGTCGATGCCTACCAGGAAGGTGTTTCCGATTATGCGCCGAACTGGTGGGGAACCCAATGGGCTGATCCTAATTTTGAAAAATATTTTATGTACAGAGGTGTTGTGCTGTCAGATCAGGTAGCAATTGATAATGAGCAACCACTGACGGTTACCGACTTCCAACTGTATCCCAATGTCCCGAATCCCTTTAACCCCAGTACAACGATTGCTTTCCGGATTCCCGGTGACTCAAATGTTCGTCTCGATATTTACAATGTTCTGGGACAGCATGTACAGACACTAGTCAATACCCAATTGAATCAGGGATACCATTCCTATGTCTGGAACGGGACGACGAAAGAAAATTGTCCTGCACCTTCAGGTATCTATTTCTACAAAATTACCTATGGGAATACTTCGAAAGTTGCCAAAATGGTTCTTTCCAAGTAAACTACACATCAAGTAGCAGCTCCCATTTGCGGGAGCTGCTGCTTGAATTTGATTAATAACGGTCGAACAAGATGAAACTTAGAAGCCCTTTTTTTATCCTTTTTGTTATTCTTGGATTGTCGCTGGCGCTTTATGCCGGAACAACAGGAAAAATTGCGGGGTATATTACTGACGCTGTGACCGGAGCTCCGCTTACCGGTGTTAATGTGATCCTGATGGAAACCAGTGTAGGCGCTGCGACGGACCTGAATGGTTATTACGTTATTTTGAATATTTCACCCGGGAAATACAGTCTGAAAATATCCATGATCGGTTACCGGGAAGTCCAGTTGAATGACGTTCCTGTCCATACCGATTTCACCACTTCCGAAGATTTCCAATTAAAGCAAACGGTTTTGGAAGGTCGGGGAGAAGTGATTGTTATGGGACGGCGACCGGATATTCAGCGGGATAGAACTTCAACGATGTCGGTAATCGGATCCGATGAGATCAGCAAGATGCCGGTGACTGAATTTCAGGAATTAATAAATTTGCAGGCGGGTGTGGTAAACGGTCATTTTCGGGGTGGTCGGCAAGGTGAAGTTTTATACATGATGGACGGTATTTCGGTATCCGATCCTTATAACGGCAGCATGGCGGTAGAAGTCGAGAACAGCTCGATCCAGGAAGTGAAAGTGATCAGCGGAACGTTCAGCGCCGAATACGGGCAGGCTATGTCCGGGGTTGTAAATATTATTACGAAGACCGGCACGGAGCACTTCAGGGTCAATGCAAATTTTTATTCCGGTGACTATGTGAGTCGCCATGATCCGCCTTTTTTGAATATCCGGGAATTTGATCCCGCAGGTATCCGCAGCGGTGAACTTACTCTGACCGGACCATTGGTCATCATTCCAAAAGCATACTTTTTTATCTCGGCTCGAAAATTAATTTCCGATGGCTATCTTTATGGGCGATCTGAATTTCAGCCGTCTGATTTATCTAATATCGACGATCCTAATCCGGCAAACTGGACTATTCAGCGCAGCGGTAACGGTAAATCCCGGGCGATGAATCCTAATGAAAAAATAAGCCTGAGCGGGAAACTATCGTTAAAAATGTTCTCAGCTTTGAACCTTGAGCTACAGGGTAGCTATTCCAACAGGAATTGGAAAGATTACAACCACCTTTTCAAATACAATCCTGACGGCATTATAAATCAATACCAGGATCGTTATCAGTTTTCCACGAGTCTGACACATATCGTCAGCCAGAGTACTTTTTATACTTTCAAATTCAACCAATTTTATAATAATTATGAATCTTATGTTCATACCGATCCTTTCGATGTAGATTATGTGAGTCCCCAATTATTGCGGCGGCTCGGTTTTGGATTTTATACAGGCGGTATGGACATGAGCCATTTTTATCGTAATACAAGGGTAAATGCGTTAAAATGGAATCTTATTTCACAAATAAACCGGCGCCACGAATTGAAGATCGGCTGGGAATATCGCCTGAACGATCTCTGGCTGCATCAATACAGTTTACGGCTGGATCGTACGACCGACTGGCTGCCCGAGATTTACCCTGAAGAGAGTGTCAACAACAATCAATATCGACATAAACCCCGGGAATTTTCCCTGTGGTTGGAAGATAAAATGGAATTTCAGCGAATCATTCTGATCCTGGGATTACGCTGGGATTATTTTGACCCCGATGGTGTAGTACCGAAAGACCTGCGGGATCCACAAGGAACCTATAAGGGTATAGAAAATCCATTTAAAGAAACCGCCACCAAACAGCAGTGGAGTCCGCGGCTGGGAATTTCCTATCCCATTACCGATCAGGGCGCAATTCACATTTCCTATGGTCATTTTTTTCAAATACCCAATTTCGAATATCTCTACTATAATTCCGAATTCGAGGTTCAGGGCGGCGCCCTTAGCACTATCATGGGAAACGCCGATCTGGAACCGAAAAAGACGACGATCTACCAGGTTGGACTCCAGCAGATGCTGAATCAGACCCTGGTAATGGAATTGACCGGTTATTATAAAGATATCCGCAACCTGGTGGGAACGCAGATCAATGAATTGTATGTGCTCGGCGACAGCTATGCCCGGTATGTTAACAGGGATTACGGAAACGTGCGCGGCATCGCCGTTTCATTAACCCAAAACCTGGTCGGAATTTTATCCGGGGCTATCGATTATACCTATCAAATCGCCGAAGGCAACGCTTCCGATCCTAATGCCGTTTTCTACGACCAGCAATCGGATCCGCCACGGGCTAGCGAGATTCAGACGGTTCCGTTAGACTGGGACCAGACGCATACTCTAAATATATCGGTAAGCCTGAGCCGGAAGAATTGGGGTACCGGAATCATCGCCAGTTTCGGTAGCGGTCTGCCTTATACTCCTGAATATCAAAATCAGAGAACATCTTTTGAAAATTCCGAACGTAAGCCTTATACTTTTAATGTGGATTTGAACGCAAAATATCATTTCCAGCTGATAAAGACCCGGTTTTCGCTCTATGCTCAGGTCAAGAACCTGTTTGACCGGAAGAATGCAATCCAGGTTTTTACAGATACCGGCGATCCGGCAACTTCGCTGATCCCGACTTATGTCCCCGAACAACCGATCCATCGCCTGAGCGATTTCCTGACCCGGCCGGATTACTACATGCCGCCCCGGCAAGTTATCGTTGGAATAAAGGTAAATATATGATAAAAAGAAGCACATTCTACCTTGGTCTATGCATTTTATTTGTTTTTTCCACTGCAATCGCACAGAATAATATCAATGACCTGCATGGCGACCGGAAGTTTCGCAAGCAGGGCTTACATAACGGCAACCTTGTCGAGACACTGTTCTGGAATTTTGGAGAAGTGGCTTGGTGGGGCAAGGAACCTTCCGGCGTCTGGCCCAGAGGAAGCAAACATTCCTATATGGATGGTATTTATCCGATCGTTGCCGCCGAAGTCAATCTTTCAAACGGCGATACGATCCATATCGTCGAAGGCGGTTACCGGGAACATTATGAATCCGGTCCGACGGGAATTGAATTTGGCTGGCAGCCTTTGCCCGGTTTTTCAAACCCGGATCAGGATTACATTGCCATGAGTGATGATCCCAACACCTGGCCGGAATACTGGACTGATCAGCCTGCAAGCTGGCACAATGTCTGGAACGGCTACTTCGGGCAACGGACAAATGCCGATCAGGAAAGTTATTTCGTGATGGATGATTACCATGACCACGGCCGTGATTTTCATGGGCTTTTCTATTGTGATAAAAACGACAGCTCCCGCGGTGGTCTGGGGATGCGCACGGCAGTTCGGGGATTTCAATGGTCAAACGTTCTGGCTGAGGACATCATCTTCTGGCATTATGATATTACCAACGTTAGTACGACCCACTATAACAAAGCGGTGTTTGGCATGTACGCTGATGCCGGTGTTGGCGGTCAGAATGACTCAAATGATGATAATGCCTTTTACAATCTGGACCTTGATTTAGCCTATACCTGGGATTCTAACGGCTTGGGTGACGGCAACTGGAAAACCGGTTATTGTGGCTACGCCTTTCTGGAAAGTCCGGGTAATCCATTTGACGGCATCGATAACGATGGTGACGGCGCCCAGGGACAGGGAGCGGTCTTATCAGGCGTTGATTTTCAGCCCCGGATTCTGTCCGGCGATCTTGTGGTCATCGATTACAGCAATATGGCGCCGGAAAACAATTGGGGCAGACGGGTGGTGTCATTTGAACCCGGTAGCAGCGATACTTTTTACCGTTTTAAAGGTGATAGTCTGTTTGTAAAAATTGGCGAATTCGAGCAATTATATCTTCGCAATGCAACCGTCAGCGAGAAACCTTTTAATGGAATTGATGACGACCTTGACGGGCTTATTGATGAAAATGAAAATGTCCATAACGGTTTGAAATATCGTGACTGGATTGCAGGCACAGGATTCGACAATTATCTGATCGATGAGAGCCGGTCCGACGGCATCGATAACGATGGTGACTGGGACCTCGATCTGCATGATCTTGGAGAGGATGGCGTTGCCGGAACCGGGGACATGGGTGAAGGTGATGGCAAACCAACTTTTGGAGAGCCGAATTTTGATAAAACCGATAAAGATGAATCCGACCAGATCGGACTGACGGCTTTTGATTCATTTTATATTGGGCAGGGCGTGGAATTCCAATATGACGAAGTAATCTGGGAACGGATTGCCAATTATCATTTCGATACCGGCAGCCAGAACGGCAATATTGCCTTTATGTTTGGCTCGGGTCCTTTTATCATGCCACCGCAGCATACGGAACGCTTTTCCCTGGCGTTGGTTTTTGGCGAAACTCTTGATGAATTAAAGCGCAATAAAGCGGTGGTTCAGGATATTTACAATGCCAATTACAATTTTGCCAGGCCTCCGATCAAACCCAAATTGACCGTGGTTCCGGGAGATGGTAAAGTGACATTATACTGGGATGACGCGGCGGAAAGTTCCTACGATGAATTTGCCGATCCAGCTACCGGCGGATATGATTTCGAGGGTTACCGAATCTACCGCTCCAGCGAGGAAGCCTTTACCGATACATATTTCATTACCAATGGTTACGGCGAGGCGACTTTTTATGAACCGATTGCTCATTTTGACTTACAGGACAGTGTAAAAGGGTTTTTCGATGTGGATGTTGATGGAGTAAAATATTATCTGGGCAGCGATAACGGTTTGCAGCATTCCTATGTAGATACCGACGTGATCAACGGGAAAACCTATTATTATGCGGTGGTCTCATACGATCAGGGTTGGGCGGAAAAGTTCATTATTCCCTCTGAATGTACCAAGACAATTTTCAAGAATATATACGGCGATGTTACCACCGATAAGAATACCGCCGTTGTTATTCCCGACGCCCCCGCCGCCGGATATCTGCCGCCGGAAACGGCTGACGGCATTGTCAAACGTAGCGGTTGGGGCAGTGGCAATATATTACTGGATTTTATTGATCCGCGGCTGGTGACCGATGCTGAATATTTAATTACTTTTGACGATACGACTCATAAGGATACGCTGATTTACTCTCTATTTGAACTAACGAC